>JAHQVV010000183.1 GCA_019634195.1 Phycisphaeraceae bacterium
GATCGCTTCCTTGCCGCCCTCGTCCGCCATGGTGACGAACGCGAAGCCGCGCGGCCGGCCGGTCTCGCGGTCGGTGATGATCGCGACTTCCTGGACCTCGCCGTAGTTAGAGAAGAGACCTTCGAGCGATTCTTGGGTCGTGTTAAAGCTGAGGTTGCCTACGTAAAGTTTCATAGTATTGCTTTCTTCGTCGTGAGCGTCGGCCTGCCGGATTGTTTTGGCGAAAAGACCTTGGCTCGGGGTTCGGGCGGTGCTGACATCAGCACTGCCCATCGGTTTCAAACGGGATGCGGTTGCACCCCTCTAGCGTGCCGAACATTCTGAGCACAACGCCCAGACAATCGGCACCAAATATCATGCGTGGTTTCGGTGCGGGGTTTAACTTGTATCAGTGGAATGCTGCGGCAACTCGCAAAACCGCGGGGTCTCACACGCTTCACCCGCCGACTGGCGAGGGTTGCACCGTGGTGCCCGCAGATGATTGGGTTGTCGTTTCTACGGAAAGGGCAGTTGCAGAGGGCGTATCGGCGGAGGCACCCCGAAGGGCCCTCGCGGGCGAAGCTGCTTTCGATAGGAAGGGCCGGTTCTCCGGGCTAAAGTCGTTCTGCTCAAGCAGCTTGGGTTGGCCTCGGTCTACGACCGTCTGGCGACTGCATGAACCCATCATACACCATCTGACCCCTATTCACGCAAATCATGATCGAAATAGGCGGCAAGGACCCCGAACCATCCCCGCCCTGGGCTACTCATCCAGTTCTTTGCTCTTCATGTTGCGGAACCAGATCGGGGCCCCGCCCATGTGGATCCGCCCCACGAACGCAGACGGCTGCGTTGTCAGCAGCGATGCAAGTGTACGAACCACCGACCCCGGCATACTAAGATCGAACCGTCAGACATAGCTACAAAGCGTTAGTGTCAAATATTTGGCAAGTTACTGCTAACAATTATTCCTGTCTGACGGCATACCTTATGACATGGCATTGCCCGACGACACACGCATTGATGCGATGAAGGAGATCGCCCGGTTGTGGGTCTCCGCCCAGCCGATGGTGCTGGCGTACATCCGCTCCTGCATCGATAGCTATGCCGACGCCGAGGACGTGTTGCAGACCGTCGCTCAGGATGTCGTGGTGAAGTACGCGCAGTACGACAAGGCCCGGCCGTTTGTCGGCTGGACGCTCTGGCTCGCCAAATCGCGGATCATCGACCACTACCGCAAGTCCGGCCGCGACCGGCACCGGTTCGGCGACGAGGTGCTCGACCGGCTCTCGAACGCGTTCGAGCGGATCGAGCCTGAAGCCCATCCGCAACAAGAAGCGCTGAGCCAATGCATCAAGAAGCTGCCGGAGAAATCCATGCAGCTGCTTGAGCTGCGCTACACCGATGGGCTCAGGCCCCAGGAGATGGCCCAATCGCTCGGAACCAGCTCCGGCACGGTGCGTGTAGCGCTGACGCGGATGCGAAAAGCCCTGGCCCGCTGCATCGAGCAGTGGCTGCGGCGGGAGGGCAAGAATGCCTGAACCGAACCGCGTCGACGACTGGATCAGTGACTACCTGGCCGGCGAGCTCACCGGCGAGGCTCGCCGCGCATTGGAGCGGTGGCTGCTTGAAGACGATGCCCACACCGAGCAGCTGGCCCGCGCCGTGCTGCTGGATTCTCAGATGCGTTCCGCGGTGGTGACCCGCCGGCTTCAGAGCGGCCTGTCGGTGCTCGCGGAGCGCGGCGGCGGCGATCAAGAACTCCAGTCGATCGACCAAGAAATCATGCACGAGCTGGTTGACGAGGCCCTGGCCGAACGGCGGCGCAAGGAAATCGAAGAGGCCACAAACGCGACACTCGTCGTGGACCGCGGGCGGAGCGCGGGCGAAGATGAGCCGCTGCGCCTCGGTGCCGCGTTGCGTGTCATCGCCGCTTCGAAGCAGGTGAGGTGGCTGGCGGCTGCGGCAGTGTTGGGCTTGGCCGTCACCCTCTTCTTCGTGTTCCAAGGCGGCCCGACCCCGCCGCAAGACTTGGTCGAAACCACCGGGCAGGCCGATCCGGTGCCGCGTGTCGTTGCGACACTCACCGCCGAGCACGACGCGGTCTGGGAACGCCGGCCGGGCGAGGACCTCTACGCCAATCAGCGATTCACATTGACCCAGGGCTTCGCGGAAATCACGACCAGTGACGGCGCGGTCGCGATCCTCGAAGCCCCCGTGACGATTGAACTGCTCGACAGCGGAAACGCCCTCTACCTGCATACCGGCAAGCTGGTTGGCATCTGCGAGACCGAATCAAGCACAGGGTTTACGGTCCATACGCCCCATGCACGGATCGTTGACCTAGGCACCGAGTTCGGCGTAACGGTGCAGCAAGGCCGGGTTGAAACCGTTGTGTTTGATGGAGAGGTCGTAGTACACCCTGCGAGGCCGGGGGGCGATTCAAAGAACACGGCCTCTGTTCGTTTGTCACGGGGTCAGTATGCCGTTGTCGGCCCGGCGGGCACGCTCGTCTCGGGTGATGTCGCGGACAGTGGCGTTGGTCTGTCGTACGCTCGTTCGCTGAACCCCAATGAGGTGGCATCGAGGCGGTATACCCAGGCCGTTCTTGAGAGTAAACCGGTGATTTATTGGGGGATGCAAGGCCTGACCGCGCAGACTGCTGTCAATGGTGGCATCGCCGGCAACCGTTACGACGGCCGTGCCCAAGCCTCGGAGCGGCGAGAAGGCGGCATCGGCGGGGCTTATGCCCATTTTGGCAATGCCGAGGCTGACTCGATAATCGCGGTAGACGAGCCGATCGAAGAGCTTCAAGGGGTGGACAGCTACAGCATCGAATGCTGGGCACGGGTGGGAAAACACCATCGCGGCATGATCGCGGTCCTGACTTCTGGTAACAGGCTCAACACCATGCACCTCGAAGTGCTTGATCAATTGCTATCAAGCGATCGCGGGGGTACCGCCCGCACGGTCCGTTTCGTTCATCGCAGCAAACCTTCCCAAGCCGGCGGCCAGCAACTCTACAGCGACCCGTACCCGCTCGGTGCCTGGATGCACTTGGTTTGCGTGAAAAACGGGGACGGCGTCGCGTTGTATGTGGATGGCGAGTTGGTTGCTCAGGAGGCTTGCAAGCGCCTGATCTCCGGCACGCCGCACCTCATGATCGGGCGTTTGAACCCCAAGCAAGGCACCCCGGGAAGCGACATCCGCGCCTTTTACGGGGGCCTGGATGAGTTTGCCCTCTACCCCCACCCGTTAGGCCCCGAAGCCATCCGACGCCATTACGCTTTGGGGACCGATGCCCTTGTTGATCAATGATTTGCCTCGCCCGATGCGTTGTCGGGCAACAATTGATCTGTGCTTCTTTCACGAAATGCATGCAATGGAGAATGTGATATGCGACGGCTTCTGACTCTTCTTTTTCTTGCCACCTGCACGCTGGTCCTTGCGGTTCAAGCCGACGCGGGGACCGTCAACTTCGCCGGGTTCAACGGCGGGAACGATCTAACCGTCGTCGAGGCGGATGAGTTTGATACCGCCGGCACCTCCGGGAATACCGTCTTCGCCGACGCGGGCAACACCGGCGGGACCACCACGCGGACACAAAACTCGTTCAACGATGCGGATACCTGGAAGTACCGCCTATCCAGCGGCAGCGGTGAGTGGAACGGTGTACCCGACGTGTTTGCCGGCGTCTACAGCAGCTTTGGCAACGGGGACACCGATAATGCGGCGCTGAACGTGACCACAACCGTTAGCGGGCTCGATTCCAACACCTACCATGTTTATGCGATCTATTTAGCCAGTATTGGCGATGACGCATCGGGTGGTATCGCTGCGGCTTTGTCCGGGGACACTCTGGTGGATTACCCCGACGCTGACGGGGCCTCGGGGGGTGCCGGTGCCATTTCGCTTGGGGTTTTTGGTCATAATTCCGGCTCGAGCTTCGGGGCCTTCGCGGTCCAGATCGGCACCGTCGCGGGTACCGACTTCGCTGTCGACGCCGGCGTGCGGTCTAACACCGATATCTCAGGAGACAACCAGCGCAATGTCTATATCGGCGTGGGCTATCAGGTCGTGCCAGAGCCCGGCTCACTAGCGCTGCTCGCGGTAGGCGGCCTGTGCATTCTGCGTCGTCGGCGCAACTAACCTCGCTTTCTCCTTCAAGTGGCGGCGCGTTCCGGAAGGGGCGCGACGCTATTCAAACGTAAGCCCTGGCCCTCCGAGGGGATCAAGTTTCGTACACCTCTACTCTGAAAGTTGCATGATGCGAAAAGCCTTTACCCTGATCGAACTGCTCGTTGTCATCTCGATCATCGCTCTGTTGATCGCGATCCTCTTGCCTATGCTCGGGTCGGCCCGGCGGTCGGCACAGCTCACCCAGTGCAGGTCGGGGATGCACCAGGTCGGCGTCGGGGCGAACGCCTACGCCATCGACTACGACGGCGATCTGCCTAAGACGATCTCGGCCTTTCGTGAGGACGCCTCGGTGAAACACCCTTACGAGACCCGCATCGCGACTTCGATTCACTGGAACCCAGGCCAGAAGCAATCCAGCATCGCCGCCCTGTGGGACGGCGACTACATCGAGACCCCCGAGATTTTTTACTGCCCCAGCCAGACACAAGATTGGATGACCTTCTCGTACAACCGGGACGCGAACGGTGACTGGGGGATCAATCCCGATACATGGGCGCTGCGGATGGCGTACATGTGGAACCCCAACGACGCGGACAACCCCCGCGGCATCCTTTACGACCGGTTGGAACAGATGCCGTCGGATTACTTGCTGATGATCGACACGGTTGAAAAAATCGAGCACGCGGCGCACGACGTCGAGCAGGGGATCAACGCGTTGCGCGCTGATGATAGCGTCGCCTTCGAATCAACACCCGATGGGTGGCAAGCCATGGAAACGCTCAACGCTAGCGGGACTGATGTCGCAAGATTGTGGACTCCCTGGAACGAGATCGTCGATCGGCTGCTGGGTGAGTACCCCGCCGGGCGCAACAGCAACTGATCAGAGGCTTGAGAAAGAGTCGAGCGTATTTGAACTGCTTGAGACAATCGATCGCGATGCCTGGCTACAAGAAGGAAGACGGCTACGAGCTCGCGGGGTTGATCTGGTTCCAGGGGTGGAACAACATGGTCGGCGGCGGGAACCCGGCTTACACCGAGCAACTGGCCCACTTCATCCGCGACATGCGTAAGGACCTGGGTGCGCCGGGCCTGCCGTTTGTCATCGGCGAGATGGGCGAGGACTGGCAGGCTTTCCGCGAGCTCGCCAAGGCCAACGAAAGCAAGCCCGAGGACGACCCGACACGCATCCACCCCGGCGAGTTCTACAAGATCAACTGGGAGCAGAAGAACCGGGACCGGCTCAAGTTCCAGTCCGACCGGGCGTACCACTACATGGGCTCGGGGCTGTGCTACTACCAGATGGGCGAGCCGATGGGCAAGGCGATGCTCGGGCTTTATCAGTAGCAGTGAGCAAAAGGATGGGATGCAACGGGGTGGTGGTTGCTCGTTGCCCGCCGACGGCGCGGATAGCCGGCCTGTTTACTCGGCGTACGCCTTGTACGCCTCGGCGAGCTCCTCGCGACTCGGCGCTTCGCCCCCCGTCACGCGGAAGCGGTAACGCAGCGTGACCTTCTCGCCGTCGGCGATGTTGAACACGGGGAACTCGCCGAACCGCCCGTAATCGCGGTACGCCGACCAGCGGGCGTTGTCATCCGGGTTGCTGGGGTGCGACATCTGCTGCACCGTCCACTTCTGGCCGTCGACCTCGAACGTCTGCGCGACCCAAGGCAGCCCCGCGTACTTCTTCTCCTTCGCGTCGTCGGTGGGGTACACGTACTTCGCGGACTTGTTCTCGGCGACCTGCTGGCTCGGGCGGAACTGGATGCCCGCGTGCTCGGGGTCGCCGTTGAGCTCAACCGCCCCGTGCGCCGCGGCCAGTGTGCTCTGAAAATCGATCAACGCGTACGCCCCACCCGTGTCGTGATGCACCGTCGCCGAACGGGTCTCTTTGAGGATGGCTTTGCCTTCGGTGCCGATCCAATCGATCCGACTGACGACGGCGGACCGGCCTTGCACGGCTTCATTTAACGCGAACGCCACGTGCTTCTGCGTCGTGTTCTTGACGTGCCAGAGGTCGTGGTTCTTGCCGCCGTGCTTGATCTTGTTCCAGCCGATGAAGATCCCGCGGTGGTGAGGGAACTGGCCGCCCGGCCCCTTGGTCAGCGTCTGCTCCCCGTCGGGCCCGACCACGTGAAAAAACACTTTGGCGGTATCGAAAGTGACCTTGCCGTCCTCACCCAGCACGTGCGCGTACTCATAGGTCAGCACGGGCTTGCCGTCTGCACCCTTGACCAACCGCTTTCCCGCCTCGTCGGCGGGCTTCGCATCCTCGGCAAAGCATTCGGGCACTAGAGAAAGCGACAAGACGCCGATTAACGTCGCGATCAGAGAAAAGCGGAAGAGGTTGAACATACGGTGGTGCCTTTTGTTTGAAAGGGAGTCGTCTGGGAACACACGAATCATAAACCATCAACAACAACTCGCACAGCACATGCAAACAATCTGCCCTGCATGCCACGGCCACCCATCACCTCAGTCTACGCGAACCCTTGGAACAAACTGCATCGATGCATCCAAGAAGAATCGTTCCGGGAGGTTGTTACGCCCCATCCCCGCCACCCACGGCGGCCAGGGCTTGTTCGGTCATGTGCCGGCTGTACGCGCTGATCTTCCAGTGGCCCGGGCTCCAGCCCTGCAGGAAACGCTCGAAGTCCGCCCACGCGTAGGGGTACAGCCGACGCCAGCCCGCTTCCAACTGTTGCGTATCCGCCGCGCTGCCGCGCTCGCGTAGCGCTTGCTTGAGCGCACTGAAGTAGGTCTCCAAGACGTGCTCCTCTAAAGCAAAGCACGCGTCGGAATCCAGGCACCCGCCGACGAAATAGGCCAGGTCCTTCATCCCGCAGCCCCCGCCGACGTACTGGAAGTCTACCGCCGCGACTCGGTTGTCTGCCGAGAAACAGAAGTTCGCCAGCTTCGCGTCGCCGTGCACGATCGTCTGGTACGGGCTGGCGTCCAGCGCCGCGTCGATGGCCTTGGCCGCGCGTTTGAGCGGGCCGTCTTCGAGCGCCTCGTACTCGTCGGGCCGGGTGCCCAGGTGCCAGTACGTCCCCTTGTCCCACAGCCCGCTGGGCCGCTCGCCGAGGAACACCGCGTGAAACACCGCGAGCCACTGAATACACGCTCCTAATTCTTCACGCGTGACTTCCGCCGGCCGCCGATCAAACCCGCTCGCATCGATGTCTTCGAGGATCAGCAGCCGTTCATCCCCCCACGCCGTAGACCCAAGATGCCTCGGCACACGACAACGTCCGCCCCCGCCCCCGGGCGTTTCAAGGCAGCGTTTGCTCCACTGCGAATACCAGCTTGTTTCCACCTCGTACGACCGCACCTTCCGCTGCGCGGACCGGTCCGTATCCCACCCCCGCGGATGGCGGATCCGCTCGGGCATCTCCACGTGCTTGATCACGACCGGCCCGTCGGCCCATTGCCCCTCAAGCCACACCCGAGCCACCTGCCCACACCCGCTCCACAGGCTCTGGATCGTCTGAACCCGCGCCACCGCCGAGACGCCCAGCGTCTGACCGATGTGTTGTTCAACTTGCGGGTCCAATCGGTCCATGTGCTCGGCCAACATATCGCATCTCGAGCGCATCGGTATCATTGAAAAATTGCGACTTCTTAGTGGGTGCCCGCAAGTGCCGGCCACCCACAGATTCCACCATTAACAAATTTGTACTCAATAGAGCCTATCCACAATGCCGTCATACTTTGATCCTAGAAAAACCAAAATCATGATGATACCGATACAGGTAAAAGCAATCATCTCACCTATCGGCTCCTTAGAGCGTCCCAACTATTTTTCTAGCGCCCAACTCTTCAATCGTGTATGACATACGTGTCACTGACACGGAGGTCGGACCATGGCGTACTCGATGGAC
>JAHQVV010000184.1 GCA_019634195.1 Phycisphaeraceae bacterium
ATCTATCACGATCCGCACGGGACGCTTCGCGTCGCCCGCTACACCGCGCTTACAGATCTTTTCCTTTGCGAAGCGACTTGATTTTCGAGCGGTGCTTCTTCGCGTCCAGACGACGCTGGCGTGCCCGGGCCGAGGGCTTGGTCTTCTTGCGGGCCTTGGGCCGACGCAGCGACTCGACGATCACTTCGCGCAGACGCTCCAGGCACGCCCGGCGGTTGGCGGCCTGGCTGCGGCTGTCCCCGGCGCTGATCTGCAGGCCCTCCTGGGTCACGTACCGCGCTGCGACGACCTTCAAGCGGTGCACCGCGTAGGGCGGCAGCGCCTCACGCAACGCGCTGACCGGGACCGTCAACGTCGCGCGGGAGTTGACCTTGTTGACGTTCTGCCCGCCCGGGCCCGACGATCGGCTGAA
The DNA here is from genome assembly GCA_019634195.1 of Phycisphaeraceae bacterium. GTDB lineage: Bacteria > Planctomycetota > Phycisphaerae > Phycisphaerales > Phycisphaeraceae > JAHQVV01. Next base: position 413 of record JAHQVV010000184.1, read on the forward strand.
GGTGAACGACAGCGCCGCCTCGGGGATCTCGACCCCCGGGGCGATCTGCGTCGTATTGGTCTCAGGCGTGGCCATCCCTGAACTGTATCGCATGTTTTGGGCTGTTCGTGCAATAGAATGCTGGAGTTTGATGTTTTGTAGAGATACACTCGTTGGGAGGGCGAGGCTCCCGCCGAGCCGCAAGCCCTCTGTTATTCGCGGCTCGGCGGGAGCCTCGCCCTCCCAAAAGCAACTCGGGGACACACATGACGATCAACCGCCGCCTGACCACCGCCCTGCTCGCCTTCGGGCTGCTCCTCCCCGCTGCCGCCGCACCGGCTCAGGACGACAAGCCCCAGCCCAACTGGGTCTTTAATGGCCGGGGCCAGAAGACCGACCAGGTCGAGATCGTGGACGCCGCCGCGGACGACGCGCTGTTCCCCATCAGCGTCAACAACAACTGGGGCCTGATGAATCAGGACGGCCAGGTCATCGTCTACCCCCGATTCGAGTGGACCGACTACAGCTTCGAGGGGTTTGCCCGGTACGTCAGCGACGGCAAGACCGGCTTCCTCCGTGGCGACCCGGCGAGGGACGACGACCCAAAAGAGTTCTTCATCATCGCGTCCTACGAGTACGCCGACCGGTTCAACGAGGGCTGCGCGGTCGTGATGAGCGGCGGCAAGTGGGGCATGATCGACAAGTCCCGCAAGCAGATCATCCCCATGCGGTTCGACGGCGTGCTCCGCATGCAGGACGGATTCGCGGCGGTCGAGAAAGACGGCAAGGCCGGCTTCGTCAACCGTGCGGGCAAGCTCAAGGTCCCCCTGCAGTACAAGCGCGTCCGCTCCTTCCACGACGGGTACGCCGCGGTGCAGTTCCAAAACGATACCTGGGGCTATATCAACAAGGCGGGCAAGGTCGCCTGGCACGACAAGTCGGGCAACGTCAAACAGCTCGGCGATTTCCACGAGGGCTACGCCAAGGTCCGGGGCATGGTCAAGGGCAAACTGGTCTGGGGCTACATCAGCAAGACATTCCGGTTCAGGATCGACCCGGCGTACGAAGACGCCCGCGATTTTCACTTCGGCATGGCCGCGGTGAAGACGCAAGGCAAGTGGGGCTTCATCACCGAGGCCGGCCGGTGGGCGGTCAAGCCGCAGTTCGACGCGGTGGACGACTACGACGACCTGGTGCACTCCAGCGACTTCGAAGAAGGCGAGCGCGACCGCGGCGAACGCAGCGGCCGGGACCTGTCGACGGCCAGCGTCTACGCGATGGTCAAGGTCGGCGGGCGCTGGGGCTACATCAACCGCGTGGCCAAGGGTAGGCTGGTGCCGCAGTTCAAGGAGGCCCAGCCGTTCTTCCGTGGGCTGGCGCGGGTGTCGCGGGACGACAGTTTCGCGTACATCACGGAGACGGGCAAGGTGCGTTTTGACCCGCGTGTGGTGCACAAGCTCGGGTTCGTGGACCTGCGCAACGCCGAGGACTTCCGGGGCGAAGTCGCCCGCGATAGCGTGAGCACGGGCATCGGCAGCTCCGGCCCGATCGTGCGGAACGTCCCCGGGGATGATGAGTTGGGCAACACGGTGTACGAGGTCCCGCCAAACCGCGAGCAAGCGGACGTGCCCTACGCGGACGAGCACGATTACGGCGAAACGCTGCCGGTGGAGAAGTAGCAGCATCCTTCGGGAGGGCGAGGCCCCTGCCGAGCCGCGCATTGGAGAGGACTTGTGGCTCGGCACAGGAGCCTCGCCCTCCTAAGACCTATTACCCGGCAAGCAATTGAACTTTGTTCTTGCCTCCCAGGCCAGATTTTGTCCTGATCCGGGCCAATACCCGATATCTCAATATCGCCCCCTGCCAAGGGCCCCGGAAACGGGCTGCAAGTATTGCATTGGATTGAAGATACGCAAAAAATTACAAAACGTAAGTATTAATTGACATTCTGAGATCTACGTCCTTCTTATTGCGTATAGTTAAGTAGAGACGCTTGGCCGCGACACCAACGATTTGGGAGACCGCCATGAGCCAACACAGCCCGATTGACATCCCTGACTACTTCCCCGGAGACCTACCCAAGTTCCACATCGGCCAGGTGGTCGAGCACAACCGCTACGGCTACCGCGGCGTGATCGTCGATTTCGACATGGCCTGCCAGGCCGAAGACTCCTGGTACGAGGCCAACCAGTCCCAGCCCGGCAAGGACCAGCCCTGGTACCACGTCCTGGTCCACCGCTCCAACGGCAACACCTACGCCGCCGAGGAAAGCCTCGTGGCCGTCGCCGACCAGGACGAGCCCGTCGAGCACCCGCTGCTGCCCGTCTTCTTCGACCCCGTCGACACCGGCAGCTACATCCGCAACGACGAGCACTGGCCCGGCTGGCAGGGCTGAGCCTGTCTCAACATTTAGCTTGAAACGGCCCCTGAACGATCAGGGGCTTTTTTCATACATCCGCGCCGGTGCCGAGCCCCGCGATCGCGTCGGTGACGCGTTGTTTGATCGCCGGGTCGCTGATCTGTGACTTGCCAAAGCCCGGCAAAGCCCCGGCGGCCTCGGCCTCCTGCTGCGCGTCTTCGTAGTTGCTGACCAGCATCGCCGGGCCCGAGTCGGTTTTGCTTGACAGAGTCTTGATCAGCTCAATCCCCGAGCCGCCGACGTCAAAACGTCCATCCAGCACGCGGTTAACGAGCAGCAGCAGCCCCCGGCTCGGCAGGCCGTCCAGCGACCGCTGGTCGTTGATGCGCACCACCTCCGCGCCGGGCGCGACCGCGCTGGCGAAACGAGCGAGCGAGCCGGAGTCGAAGCCGCAGTGACCGACTAGTGCGACGTGTGTGATAGGCATGGGGGTGTTCCGGTGGGTGAAAATTTTTCTTGCCGAGGGTAGAAATCGTAGGCGTGGGGAATAGTATTCTCCATCAGCCGGTTAAACCATTGACCGACGACGAACCGCCCACCCCCTCAGGCCCGCGAGGACTTAACCCCAGTCCCGCGGGCTTTTTTCTTTGGCTCAATAATGTTTAGCGGGCGACGCGAAGCGTCCCGTGCGGATCGTGGTAGATGGCTTAAACGGGACGCTTCGCGTCACCCGCTACACAGAAGGTGATTCACCCCTCCTGCTCGACCAGCCAGATCATCTCTGACATGGCCCGGCTGTCATCGACCTGACCGCGTCGGTCAAAGCCCATGTGCAGGTTATTGAGGATGCGGATGAGCCACTGCTTGTGCGTCGCGACGGGCAGCAGGTCCACGTTCTCGTCGAGCAGCATATCGCTGCCCGCGTTCTGAGCGATGCGGTGGATCGCTTCGTCGCGGGACAGCAGGACGCCGCCACAGAACGGGTCGATCATCGCCAGGTCGTCGCGCTTGCTGACGATCGAGCCGACGGTGACCGCGGGGACCGCCGCAAGGAAGTGGCCCGGCGCGTTGATGCCGAAGGTCGAGATGCCCAGGCGTTCGAGCACGGCCTTGTAGACCAGCGCCAGCATAATGGGCAAGCCCAGGCGTGATTTGAGGACGCGGGGCAGGTAGCTGTTGCCTGCGTTGTCGTAGTCGCCGAGATTGCCGCGGTAGCGTGCCTCTTCAAACAGCACGTGGTGGGCGTGGGCCAGGAGCGCCCGCGGCGCGTTGCCGACGACTCGGCCGCGGACCTGGTCGGCCAGGTCGTCGAGCTGCGTCATGACGCGGAGTGGGTCGGCCTCGTCGGGGTCGAGTTCGTGCATCGCCACGGCGACGGCCGCGCGGACCAGGCCGTCGGTCGTCTCTAGCTCGGCGAGCTCATCGCGCAGGGCGGTGAACGCATCAAGCCGGCAGTGCAGGGGTTCGTAAAATGACAAGGTGGGCTTCTCCGGGTACGCATCACGCGGCTAGGGGCTACCGCGCCTGAGCATTATGCCACGATTATTGGACCGGTGCGGGGTCGGAATCGGGCTTGGAGCTGCTTGGTGGGTCGGCGGTGCCGTCTTTGCGGCTTCTGCGGGCTGCGCGGAAGGATTTCACCGCCAAGTAAACGTAGGCGCCGCTGAATACCACCGTCAGCAAGGCCCGCAGCATGTCCATCTGCTTGGCTCGTTCCAGGCCCGTGAGGTGCGATACGAACTCGATGACCGGGATCACCACACCCATCAAGACGAGAAGCGTCGCGAGGATCACCGCCCCGTGGATCAGGTGCTTGCGCATCTCTTTCTTGATGATCGAGCCGACGCCCAGCGCGACCGCCAGAAGCCCGAGGATCATCTGCAGGACGAAGCCCTGCATACCCGCCTCTTCGCCGGATGCAACGTACGTGCCGACCCCCACACCCATCAGGGCGACGCCAAACAGGATGGTATAAATCGGCATGGGGTCTCCTAGATCGGGGCGGCGGCCTGATTGTATGGGTTTTAGCCCGCTGGGACAGGCTCCCCGCTAGTCACGCTGAACGGTGGTGCCCGCCGCTTCATGACAGGCCGCAAGCCTGTCCCGTCTTTTCATGGAACCGTGCCGGGCCTTGGCGCGTACTATCCCGGTATACTGTTGCGTCTTTCCCTCCCTGCCGTGAACCGCACGGCGACTAATCCGACCACCACTGGAGTCTGCTATGACCCGCAAGACCCTCACGGGCCTATTGCTCGCCGCCACGACCTTAACCGCTGGCACCCTCACCGTCGTCAACGCGCAGGACGGCGCACCAAACGCCCAACAGCAGGCCGAGATCGAGGCCGCCATCGCCGCCGCGCTGGGCCAAGCCGAAGAGAAACACGACCACGACCACAACCCCACGACCGTGCACTCGGGCGAGAAGGCCTTCGAGCTCGACGACGAAGCCGCCTACCCCGACCCCGACGGGTTCGCCTCGATGTTCGACCGCATCAGCTACGCGATCGGGCGTGGCGACGCGACGCGGCTGCCCGGGGCCCAAGACGGCCTGAACACCAAGACACTTGGCGAGGGCATCGAGAAAGGCCTGGCCGAAGAAAACAAAGACTACGCGCTGGGCTATTCCCAGGGCTTCGAGCTCGCCCGCCAGTTCCTCGAACAGCGCAGCGAAGAGATCGATATCGACGCGTTCGTGCAGGGCATCGCCGCCGCGATGAAAGAGGAGGACGGCGACCGCAGCATCGGCTACCTGATCGGCAACAGCTTCCGTGAAGCAGAGATCGACCTCAAGGCAGACAACTATATCAAGGGCATCGAAGAAACCCTCGCCGCCGCAAAGGCCCCCGCCCCCGCAGAAGGCGAAGACAAGCCCGAACCGCCCAAGACCCAGCTTACCCAAGAGCAGGTCCAGGAAACGCTCAGCGCCTTCCAGGCCTACATGATGGAGAAGCAGAAGCAGCAAGCCATCAAAGAAGGCACGGACTATATCGACAGCCTGAAGGCCGAGGACGGCTGGAAGAAGACCGAGTCCGGCATCGCCTACCGCGTCGTCGAAGAAGGCAAGGGCGACAGCCCCGACTACAACGACATCGCGACCATGGACTACGAGCTCAAGCTCCTGGACGGAGACAAGCCCGGCTCGGTGCTGCAGACCACCTTCGACACGCCGCAGACCGTGCCCTTCTCTGCGGAGCAGGTCATCAAGGGCTGGGGCGAGGTCCTGAAGCTGATGAACCCCGGCGCGACCTTCGAGACGGTCATCCCCTACGACCTCGGCTACGGCGACCAGGGCAGCCCGCCGAACATCCCGCCCTACGCGACGCTGATCTTCAAGATGAAGATGCACTCGTTCGAGGTGGAAGAGAACAAGCCCGAGCCTAAGCCTAAGCCGGCTCCCGCCCCCAAGCCCGCCGAGTAAGCCGAGCCATCCATCTTCACGCGATCAAGAGCCCCCGCTTGCCAAGGCGGGGGCTTTTTGATGCGCTGGCCTTCATCGAAGCGAATGCGCCGGCGGTGTGTAGCGGGAGACGCGAAGCGTCCCGTTCGTAGCTTTTCGGACGACTCACACGGGACGCTTCGCGTCTCCCGCTACACACTGCGACGAAAACGTTTTAGACTACTGCCATGCGCGAACTGACCCTCCCCGGCCGACTGATCCTCCTGCCCGGACTCGGGTCCACGCCCGCGGTCTTTGACCACCAACGCAAGGCCTTCGGCGACCGGCTTGAGACGCCCGCGTTCATCCCGCACGAGCAGGGCGAGTCCGTCGCCGCGTACGCCCAGCGCTGGGCCAGGCAGCTGAGCAGGCCCAACGACGACCGCCCGCTGTTCATCGGCGGGGTGTCCTTCGGCGGGATGCTGGCCCAGGAGATGGCCATGCACCTGGACCCCAAGCCCCGGGCGGTGCTGCTGATCTCGACAACGCGCGAGCCGGACAAGGTCACGGGGATCATGCAGCTGGCCGAACTGCTCGGCCGGGCGGTGCCGACGGGCTCGGTGAACAAGAGCCTGCCGCTGATGAAGCTGGCGTTCGCGATGCGCGAGGGCCTGGACGACGACGACAAGGGCCGGCTGATGCAGGGCGCCCGGGACGTCGACCCGGCGATGACGAAGTGGGCGTCCGGCGTCGCGGTGGGTTGGCCGGGCTTCAAGGCCCCGAGCGACTACCCGCCTGTGCACCAGGTCCACTCCAAGAAGGACTGGGTGATCAAAGCACCGAGCGGAGACGTGCCGAATGTTGAGCTGGTCGATGGCTCTGAGCACCTGCTGCACATGACCCAGCCAACGACGGTCAACCGCTTCCTGTTTGAACACGTGTTGGAGCACTGCCCCGAGGCGGACGTCGAGTTCCCGGATATCGAAGACCCGCACACGACGGCTCAGCGCCGCGCGACCTTGGAAGGTGCCCCGGCCGGGACGCCGTTGGTTTGATGCGCGGCGTTTCGACACGTGTAGCGGGAGACGCGAAGCGTCCCGTGCGGGTCGTGAAGATGGTTTGACCGGGACGCTTCGCGTCTCCCGCTACACCCTCACCCCGCCGCTTCGATGCCCAGGACTTTGTCCAGCCGGCGTTGGTACTTGCCTTCCGCGATGAACGTGGCGCCGAGGAACGATCGGACGAGCACATCCGCGACGGCCCCGCCGATGATGCGTGAGCCCAGGCACAGGACGTTCATGTCGTCGTGCTCGACGCCTTGTGCAGCGGAGTACGCGTCGTGGCACACCGCGGCCCGCACGCCCTTCATCTTGTTCGCCGCGATCGACGCGCCGACGCCCGAGCCGCAGAGCAGCACGCCGCACTCGGCCTGGCCGTGCTGGATCGCCTGGCCGATGTACCGGGCAAAATCCGGGTAGTCGTCGTCCTTATCGAACTGGTGGGCGCCGAGGTCCAGGACCTCGTGACCAAGAGACTTGACCAGCTCCGCGATCTCGGCCTTCAGGGGGTAGCCCCCGTGGTCCGCAGCCAATGCAACCTTCATCGATTCGGTCTCCAAAGCGTGAAGCGGCCATTATGGCGGAAAATCAAAGTCCGTGTGTATGGCTGACGGGAGGGCGAGACTCCTACCAAGCCGAGGCTCATCGATGGCTTTCGGCTCGGCAGGAGCCTCGCCGTCCCGGATTCCGCCTCACCACTGCACACCGACCCGTTCAAGCAAGGCCTCAAGCACCTTTGCGTTGCCAATCGATTCCTCGGGCGACATAAACGGCTCGGCCCCGTCCAGCACCGTTTCAGCGAAAGCGTCCGCCTCTAGCGCGTACAACGGCTTGTCCACACCGGTTGTAAACGTTTCCAACTGCTCACCGACCTCGTCGGGGACGCCGTCCTGTCGCGGCTTGGTCATCGTGCGAAGCATCCAGGTCGGCTCGGCAATACCTGGCTTCCACGGCACGGGAACCTCGATGTACCCAGCCGTCCCGCAAACCTGCGCAAGGTTGCTGGCTTGGGTGTCCATCGCGCAGGAAAAGGTGGAAACAATGCCCGAGGGATATGTCAGCACGCCTGACGCGCTGACATCGATCATCCCGCCGTCGGTGCTCTCGACCAGCCGACCTGTGGCTTGAATAGCTTCGGGGACACTGAAAGCTGGGTCTTCGCCGGTGATCTGCCGGGCGAAGTCGACGCAGTAGCAGCCGATGTCCATCGTCGCGCCGCCGCCGAGGGATTGATCGAAGCGCGTGTTGCCCTGGATCTTCTCGGTGCGGTAGCAGAAGGTGGTACGGATAAGCTTGACCTCGCCGATCGCGCCTTCGCGGATTTTTTGCACCACCGCTTTGGTCTGCGGGTGTGTTCGGTACATGAACGCTTCGATGAGCGTGCGGTCGGCGGCCTTCGCCGCATCGAACATCGCTTGTGTTTCGTCAGCGTCCATCCCCATCGGCTTCTCGCAGAGCACGTGCTTGCCCGCGGCGAGCGCCTTGAGCGTCCACTCCTTGTGATACAGGTTGGGCAACGCGTTGTAGACGGCGTCGACGTCCGGGTCGGTGAGCAGGTCGTCGTAGCTGCCGTGCGCCCCCGGGATGCCGTATTTCTCGGCAAAGGCCTTCGCGGTCTCGGCCGAGCGTGACGCGACGGCGGTGACGGTGCAGCGTGTCGACCCGCCGTTGATCCCCTCGACGAACTGCGTTGCGATGTTGCCGGTGCTGATGATACCGAAGCAGAGTTGTTCCATGGCGGTGATTATAAACCGGCAGTATCGCAACTGTCCCTTAGCCCCCAGCCGCAAGGGCGGGGCCGGCTGGATCATCGATGCCACAAGCCCCGCCGTTTCGGGCGGGCGCTAACCCGGCAATCATTGCGGTATGATGTGCAAAACCAAGGGAATCATCATGAAACGCCTTCTCGCCACTCTTCTGCTCGTTACGTTCGCAACGCTATCCATCCAAGCACAACTCGTACCCAAAGACGCCGTGCCCGAGAAGGTCGCCGACGGGTACAAGTTCACGGAAGGGCCGGCGCTCGGGCCGGACGGCTGCATCTACTTCACGGACATCCCCAATAGCCATATTCTTCGATTTGACCCCCAAGTCGACAAGACCGAAGTGTTCGATGACAAATCGAATCGATCCAATGGCTTGATGTTCGATGCGAATGGCACGCTATACGCCTGTATGCAAGGGAGCAGAACAATCGGCACCGCTCACAAGCTTGAAAATGGTGCAACCGTATACAAAGGTGTTCTCCAAGGCCGTTACGAAGGGAAGAAGCTCAACAGTCCAAATGATCTGGTGATCGACAAAGCAGGCAACATCTATTTCACAGATCCGCGCTATGGCAATCGCGATGATATGGAAATGGAAATCGAGGGCGTCTATTTCCAGAGTATGGAACCAGACGAAATTAAAGAATTTGCGATCAACGAAAAAGGAAAGCTGGTAGAAACTATTACGCCTGTTGCTAAACCGCTAGTCCGCATTGACGACAAACTCACCCGCCCCAACGGCATCATCCTCTCGCCGGACGAATCGATCCTTTACGTCGCGGACAACGGCGCGAACTACATCTATGCCTACGACATTGAGTCGCCCGGCAAGGTGGAGAACAAACGCGTCTTCGGGCGGATCAACGACGGCAAGGGCGGCGGGTCCGACGGCATGTGTGTCGACAAGCGGGGCCGGCTCTACGCGACCGGGCACGGCAGGGTCTGGGTCTTCGAGCCCACCGGCCAACCCGTCGCCACGATCGCCGTCGGCAAACAGACCACCAACTGTACCTTCGGCGCGGATGGCAAGACGCTGTATGTCACCGCGAACAAGGGGCTGTACCGCATCACACTGAATACCGATGCGCCGCTGGAGCACGCAAAAGAGAAATAAGACCAAGTCGACTGGGGGGCCACCTGCTACAGCATCTTGCATCATTGTTGACACGGTGCCTTGGCTCCCTCTCCCTTTCAGGGAGAGGGTTGGGGTGAGGGTCGGGCGTCGACTTTATAAGAAAATACAGAACAAGCCGCGGCCTGCTTCACGTCCGACCCTCATCCCCCGCCTTCTCCCTAGAAGGGAGAAGGAGCCAGAGCCATGCCAGAAAAGATACAAGAGGCTCTAGCCGTACAAATGGCGTTATGCATTTTCCCGCTTGTACCAGTACCCGCACAGCCGCTTGAATCGCACGGCAAACGGGAAGATGAACATCAGTAACAGCATGCCGTACATCTGTGGGCCGTTGTCCATCTTGCGCGATGAAGTCACGATCGGGACCGGCAGCACGCGCATGCGCTGCTTTGGTTTTTGTGATTTGCCCCATCGTTTAAGCCGGCGGGCCAGCCAGATTTCTTCGCTGGCATACAGGTTTTCGCCAAAGCCTTCGACTTCATCGAAAGCCTCTTTGCGGCAGAAGACGAAGCAGCCGGCCGGGTAGCCCATCACCCGGGAAAGAATGTTCCAGCAGCCCGCGAGCCGGCGGGTGAGCCAACTCGGGGGTGGCTCGAGCTGCACCACCGCGCCGCCGCCGACGCAGTCGGATTTCTTTAGTTCATCGAGAGCGGCGTTGAGCAGTTCCGCGCTGGGCGTCGTGTCCGCATCGATAAAGATCAGCGTCGGCGCGATCGCGGCCTTAGCGCCGGCGTTGCGTGCTTTGGCGATCATATTGATGGGCTCGAAGACGACCTTCGCGCTGTGCTGTGTTGCGATTGCTGCGGTGTCGTCGGTGGAGTTGTTGTCGACGACGATGAGTTCGCCTGTTGCGGATACGCCCGCCATCGCTTCGCGGATCGCGGGCAGCGTGCACGGGAGCTGGGCCGCTTCGTTGTAAGCGGGGATGATGATCGCGTAGTCGGGGGTGGTGTTCACGCAGTGATGATAGGCGTGTAGCGGGTGACGCGCAGCGTCCCGTGCGAATCGTGAAAGAT
>JAHQVV010000185.1 GCA_019634195.1 Phycisphaeraceae bacterium
CGCTGGCGCCCGAGCACCCGGCGATCGAAGCGCTCTGGGCAAAGCTACAGTAAGCCTTTCCGAGCACGAAGCGCAAGCGTGTGACCCCAGCGCTCTGTGACTTGAGGTCACTCGCTTGCGCTTCGTGCTCGGAAAGGCTTACTGTAGCTTTGCCCTGAGCGCTTCGATCGCCGGGTGCTCGGGCGCCAGCGTCTGCAGGTTGTGCAGCGAGACCTTGGCCGCGTCGGTACGCTTGGCCTTGACCTGCCAGTTGGCGAGCAGCGCGGTGAAGTCGGCGAGGGTCTCGTCTTTGCGTTGTTCGGACAGCCGGTGCGCTTCGGTGATGGACTGGAGGTAGTCGACGGCCGCGTCGAGCTGGCCTGCGCGTTCGTAGAGCTTGGCGCGCAGCCGGGCGGACTCGATCCGCCAGAGCGCAGCGGGGAACTCGCTCCAGGTATAGCCCAGCATGGTGATCGCGTCGTTGTCGCGGTCGGCGTCCATGTAGATGCGCGCCTTCTGGATGTGGTAGGCGGCGCTGTCGGCGTTGCTGTCGAGCTTGGCCATCTTGATCGCGCGGTCGACCCACGACAGCGCCTCGGCGGTGTCGCCCCCGACCGCCGCGACGTCGGCCAGGCCAGCGTAGGCCTGGTGCTTGTAGTTCGTGTCTTCGCCGGGGCCACGGGCCTCGGCCGCGCGCTTGAACATCTGCTCCGCGTCATCGGGTTCGTTCAGCGAGAGGCGCAGCCGGCCCAGCGCCGCGTAGACCTCGCTGTCCGCTTGGTCGTCGGCTGCGGCCACGGCCTGCTGGTAGTGCGACAACGCCTGCTCGATACGCCCGAGCTTCGCGGCGCAGAGGCCGGCCATCTTGCACAGCTCAAACGCGCCCTCGCCGTAGCCCAGCGCCTTGTCCCAGGCGGCGTAGGCCTTGCCCCACTGCTTGAGCCCCATGCGTGTCTGGGCGAGCAGCACGTAGCCGCCCTGCTGTTCCGGGTATTGTTCCGTGAAGGCGCGGGCCTGCGCGGCTAGGCGCGAGAGGTCCTGCTTCTCCTGCAACGCTTTCTGAAAAGCCTGCTGCAGGACGGCGAGTTCTTGATCGATCTCTTCCTGCGTGGCGGGTGGCGGGTTGACCGTGCCGCTGTCGCCGCGGTTGGCGGCGAAGTAGATCACCGCGGCGATGGCCAACGCCAAGATGGCCAGCACGATTCTGAATTCGGTTTTGATAAAACCGGTTCGATTCAACGCGCGTCGTTGTGTCGTTTTTTGTTTCACCCGCGCAGCGTATCACATCGTTCCTGCGTGTACGAGCAATGCCTTAGGCGGGATGGCTATCCCACCTTTGATGTATATCAGACCGAGACATCGGCCTTGGCGGGCTGTGGCGACCGCGGCGTGCTTGGCACTTGCTCGCCGCTGGGCGGCACCTCGTGGTAGACGCTCGGCGCGATCGGCGTCTCGGGGGCCGGGGCGCGCCACGGCTGGCGGGCCAGGGCCCCGGAGATGAGCAGCCCGATGTAGACCGCGACGCTGTATCGAACCCAGCTTGACATGCCTCTAGTCACCGATTCACCTGGATGGGGGGCAAGACGATTGCCCGATTCCTTTGCGATACGACTGTTCGGAGCCAGCCTAACCGTTACAGACCTATACTCCCGCCATGCTCGAGTTGTCACGCACGGTTCGGTTTTGCCTGTCCGGGGAGATCGGCGACCTCGCGTCGCCACGGGACAACACGTTCAGCGCCTGGCCGGCGATGCGCGGGCTGGGGCGGTACTACGAGTTGGGCGTGACCTGCAAGGGCGAGGCGGACCCGCGGACGGGCTACTTCATCAACATCAAGACGATCGACCAGGTGGTACGCGACCACGTGCTGCCGATGCTGACCGAGCGGATCTCGGACGAGTCGGTCGCCGCGGCGACGCCGATGGGCGGGCTGATGCGCCGCGTGTTCGGAGCGATCAACCCGCCCTTGAATGAAACCGTCGCGCAGGCCCGATTGGTCTTGACCCCGACGCTGAGCCTTGCGATCGAAAGGAACGACATGGACCACGTGATCATCCGGCAGCAGTACGAGTTCTCCGCGGCGCACCGGCTGCACGTGCCGACCATGAGTGATGACGAGAACCGGGCGACCTTCGGCAAGTGCAACAACCCCGCGGGCCACGGCCACAACTACCGCGTGGAGGTCGCGGCGCGCTGCCCGATCGATGCGCAGGGCACGACGCTGCGGCCCGCCGAGTTGGACGCGGTGGTTGACCGCGAGGCGATCGAGAAGCTGGACCACAAGCACCTGAACGTCGATGTGCCCGAGTTCGCGGGGCTCAACCCCTCGGTCGAACACATCGTCAAGGTCGTCTGGCAGATGCTCGACGGCGAGCTGCCCGGCGGCGCGACGCTCGACGAGGTGAAGGTCTGGGAGACCGGCAAGACGGTGTGCGCGTACCGCGGGGATTGATTTCGACGGCACCCGGTAGGACAGGCATTCCTGCCTGTCGACGGCGTAGCCGAATCAATTTGTGATAGGCCTTCGGCCTAGTGACAGGCAGGAATGCCTGTCCTACCCGTCATTCTGATGTAGCCTTGGGCCATGCACCCTGCCGCCCTGGATCATGATGCGTTGCTGAAGGACTGCACGGTCACGTCCGGCCGATCGTCCGGCCCCGGCGGGCAGAACCGCAACAAGGTTGAGACCGCGATCCGGATCACCCACGACCCCACGGGCCTGATCGCGAGCGCGACCGAGCGCCGCCACAAGGGACAGAACAAGCAGCAGGCGCTGTTTCGATTGCGCGTGAAGCTGGCGGTGCAGGTGCGCGAGCCGGCCGACCCCGGCGGACCAGCAAGTGAATGTTGGGCGTTGCGCGTCAAAGACAAGAAGCTGCTGATCAACCCGTCGCACGAGGATTTCCCGGCTCTGCTCGCAGAAGGGCTGGACCGCATCGCGGTGATGCAGCACGATGTCTCGGCCGCGGCGGAGGCGTTGGGTGTGTCGACGTCGCAGCTGCTGAAGCTGGTCAAGCACGAGCCGGAGGCGTTGTCATCTCTGAATCGGGCGCGCCAAGCACGTGGCCTGCGTCCACTGCGATGACACGGGACGCTTCGCGTCTGCCGCTAAACGATCGTGCTTCAGATCCCCGCGCCTTCGTAGTGCGCGGTGTTGAGGTGGCAGGCGATCATCTGGATCAGTTTGTGGCGGTCGATGGGCTTGCTGAGGTAGTCGTTGCAGCCGGCGGCGAGGCACTTATTGCGGTCCTCGCTGGAGGCGTGGGCGGTCAGCGCGATGATGGGTCGGTCGTAGCCCGCGTCGCGGAGCTGGGTGGCTGCGTTGTAGCCGTCGAGCACGGGCATCTGCATGTCCATGAGGATGACATCGAAGGGCTGGTTGTCTTGCAGGGCCTGGAGGGCCGCTTCTTTGCCGACCTCGCCGTTCTCTGCGAGCACGGTGGCTGCGCCGGCCTTGCGGATGAAGTGCTGGAAGAGCCGCTGGTTGTCCGGCCCGTCCTCGACGATGAGGATGCGCGTGCCGTGCAGGGTGTCGGCGGTGGTCGGGGCTGTGGTTGCCGGGCTTGGCTCGGTGGGCGAGGCGTGATCCGTGGTTTCGATGCGGAAGGTGGCGGTGAAGGTCGAGCCCTGGCCGGGGGCGGAGGTGCTGACGAGCTCGCCGCCGAGCATCTTGCAGAGGTTGGTGCAGATTGCCAGGCCCAGCCCGGTGCCGCCGAACTTCCGTGTGGTGGATTCGTCGGCCTGGCTGAAGGGCTTGAAGAGCTTGGTCATCTGCTCGTCAGTGATGCCGATACCGGTATCGCTGACGTCGCATTTCAGGCATGCCGTGCCGTTGTCGTCGGGCTCGATGCTTACGGCTAAGCCAACCTCGCCCTGCTCGGTGAACTTGATCGCGTTGCCGATGAGGTTGATGAGCACCTGTCGGACGCGCGTGGGGTCGGTCTTGATGTACTCGGGCAGCTTGCTGTTGGCCTTGAAGCCTAGGCGGATGCCGCGCTCGTCCGCTTTGGGCGCCATGAGGTCGGTGACGCTTTGGAATAGTTCTGCTGGGTCGCAGGTGATTTGTTCGACCGCGAGCTTGCCGGCCTCGATCTTAGAGAGGTCCAGGACGTCGTTGAGGACGCTCAGGAGGTGCTTGCCGCTGCGTCGGATGGTCTGGGCGTGGTTGCGTTTGTCGGCCTCGGTCTGCCCGCCGTCGAGCAGGAGGTCCGCGTAACCGAGGATCGCGTTCATCGGGGTGCGGATCTCGTGGCTCATGTTGGCGAGGAAGGCGCTCTTGGCGGCGCTGGCCTTCTGGGCCTGGTCGCGTGCCTGCTCGAGCTGCTGCTGCGCGGTTTTCTGCTCGTGGATATCGACGTGCAGGCCGACCATGCGTGTGACTTTACCGTTCTCGTCGCGTTCAACGGCTTCGCCGACGTCCAGGACCCATTGCCAATCCCCGGCCTTGTTCTTCACGCGGATCTCGCAGGTGTAGCGTTCACTCTCGCCTTGGAAATACGCTTCCAATGCTGCCATCGCGCGTTTCAGGTCTTCGGGCTCGGTCAGGTCGGTCCAGGACTGCAGCGTCATCGGCAGCTCACCGGGTTCGTAGCCGAGCATCGTGAACCATGTCTCGGAGAAATAGGTCTGATCCGTTTCGACGAGCCAGTCCCAGAGGCCCGACCGTGATGCCTGCAGCGCGAACTCCAGGCGGTGTTTTTGTTCCTCGAGCTCGCGCGCGGAGGCTTTGCGTTTTGAGATATCACTGATCGACCCGGCCATGCGGATGGGGTTGCCCAGCTCGTCCCATTGGGCCTGGCCCGCGGCGTGGCACCAGACGTAGTGCCCGTCTTTGTGCCGCAGCCGGTACTCCACGTCGTAGGGCTCTTGCTGTTCGATGTGGCGCTTGAGCTTGCCAAGCGTGCGCTCTTTGTCTTGCGGGTGCAGGCGGGAGACAAAGTCGTCGAGGACCGGGTCGGCTTCATCGGCCGTGTAGCCGATCAGCTCCTTGAACCTTGGCGACCAGTAGAGCTGGTCGGTCTTGCAGTCCCAGTCCCAGATACCGCTGGCGTTGCCCGCGACGAGCAGCTTAAAACGCTCGTTGGCTATTTTGAGCTTCTCGTCGGCGGACTTCTGAGCGGTGATGTCCGAGAAGGTGACGGTCAAGCCATCGCCGCACCTGGCGGCTTTGATGCTGGACCAGTGGTTTAGGCCGTCGTGGTGTTCGGTGTAGAAGGGCGCGCCGGTCTCGACGACCTTGATGTACGCGTCGAAGAGCCCGGCCTCCTTGTTGCCCGGGAAGGCATTGAGCATCGTTTGCCCGAGCAGTTGGGCCGAGGTCTGGCCGACGATCTCCTCGCACTTGCGGTTGACGAACTCGACCGCGAAATCGACGACCCGCCTCTGGTCGTCGCGGACCGAGGAGAACAGGATGACCCCGTCCAGCGAGCTGTCAAGCACACTGGCGAGGAGATCGGCTTGGTTATTGGAGCTGTATTTCGCGTGCATGTATGGCGCGATCATAGAATCGGCGCCCCCGCCCGAACCGCTAATCGGCACAAACGGAACGAGACTTCACCAGTCGGTCGAATCCGCAGTGGCACCCTAACCCGCAGCGGTGCAGTAGTCGATGTAACCGGAGCAGGACCTTGCTACCGAGACCGCTGATGCTTCGTGTGGATATCAAATCTGCCCGGCCGGAAATGACCCTGGCGTTGCCCGTGATGAACCCGCGGCTGCCGGGGCACCAGCTCTTGCGTATCGGCTACGAGCTGACGCCGAGCGTGATCGAGAGGCTCGACGAGATGCGCGTCCGCACGATCTGGGTGGACTACCCGAGCCTGTCCTTTATTAGCAAGTACGTGGACCCCAAGTCTATGGCCATCCGCGCCAACGTGGTCTCGCAGATGCAGCACACCTTCGAGGCCTTGCAGCAGACCTCCGCTGCCAAGCTCAACTACGACGCCTACACCGACACGATCTCCCGCCTGGTCGACAGCGTGATCTCCAACCCCGAGGCCGCGCTGTTCATCGGCGACCTGTGCGAACAAGAGAGCGGCGACGAATTGATGCGCTCCGGCTCGTCGGTGACCTACCTCAGTGTCCTGCTCGGGCTCAAGCTCGAGGGCTACCTCATCAAGCAGCGCAAGCACGTGACCGAGCCCGAGCGCGCCAAGCACGTCGTCCCGCTGGGCGTCGGCGCGATGCTGCACGACATCGGCGTCACGATGCTTCCTAAAGAAGTGGTGGCCCGCTACCAGGAAACACACGACGAGGCCGACCCCGCCTGGCGAGAGCATCCTGCGCTGGGCTTCCGCGCGGTGCGCGGCCGGATCGAGCCTACCGCGGCGACCGTCGTCCTGCACCACCACCAGCGGTACGACGGCAACGGCTACGCGGGCAAGGACTTCCCCGCCCAGAGGGGCGAGGGCATCCATATCTTTGCGCGCATCGCGGCGGTCGCGGATGTGTTTACACGCCTGAGTAACCCGGCTGACGGCGAGACGATGCCGCAGGTCTGGGCCTTGGCCGTGATGCTTAGTGAAAAGCTCCGCGGCCGCTTTGACCCCAACGTCCTGCGGGCCTTGGTCGAGGTCGTCCCGCCCTACCCCCCGGGCAGCCGGGTCACGCTCAGCGACGGCAGCGAGGCGGTTGTCATCGACCACGATATCAACAACCCCTGCAACCCCACCGTGCAGCGCCTGCCCGGCAACGAGCTGCCCGCGCCCGGCGAAGCGCTTGGCGAGAGCATCGACCTCCGCGAGGTGGAGACGCTGAGCATCGTTGCCTGCGACGGGAAACGCACCGAGGCATACAACTTCGGCCCCGAAACCATCCCGGGCAACCGCGAGGCGATGTTCGGCTGGGCGTGATCAGCGTTCCGTCGCATATCCAAGCCGCTGCGCACATCGTTCCGATAAGAACCGGACGATGTCTGTCTACCAAAAGAACCTGAACGCGATCACACGCCACCACCCGCACCTGGCGGAACAGCTTTCAGTTATTGAACCGGCGTCACTGGACTGGTCCGACTCTAAGGCGGGGCCGCTGACCGCGGTTCGCACGGACCTCGGGCCGCGCCCGGTGGCCTTGGCGAGCAAGTACGACCCGGTCAAGGAGGCGCAGAAGCTCGTCGAGCCGGTGAACCATGCGAAGACGGCGTGCACCGTGATCCTCGGGTTTGGCCTGGGCTACCACATCGACGAGCTGGTCGGGCACGTCGGCCCTAAAGACCTGGTGATCGTTTACGAGCCGGACCTGGCTCAGCTCAAGGCGGTGTTGGAGGAGCTGGACTACACGCATTGGCTGGCGCAGAACGGGCTGATCCTGGCCGGGCCTGACGCGAGCAAGTCGATGCTGCTGGGCCGGATCGAGAAGCGCAGCGCGACGCTGACGCTGGGCACGCAGATCGTTACGCACCCCGCTTCACGACAGCGGCATGGCGAGGCGTTCAACGCGTTCGGCAAGCTCGTTACCGAGACGCTCGCGTTCTGCCGGACGAATGTCGCGACGGCATTGGTCAACGCCTCGCGCACGGTCAGCAACCTGGCGAACAACCTGGCGCAGTACGCCGCGGGCCCGACGATCGCGGAGCTGGAGAACGCGGCCAAGGGCTACCCCGCCATCTGCGTCGGGGCGGGTCCTTCGCTGGTCAAGAACCTGGACCTGCTGTCGGACCCCGAGGTGCGGAAGAATGTCGTGGTCATCGGCGTGCAGACGACGCTCAAGCCGATGCTTCAGCGCGGGATCCGCCCGGACTTTATTACGGCGCTGGACTACTCGGCGATCTGTACGCGGTTCTACGAGGACCTGCCCGAGCTGCCTGACGTCACGCTGGTTGTTGAGCCCAAGTGCCACCCGGCGATCATCGCGGCGTACCCCGGCCCGGTGCGCGTCTGCCCGAACAGCCTGAACGACAAGCTGCTGGGCGAGATGGCCCGGCCGATGCCGAAGATCAAGGCGGGCACGACTGTTGCGCACCTGTCGTTCTACCTGGCCCAGCTGCTGGGCTGCGACCCGATCATCTTCATCGGGCAGGACCTTGGCTTTTCGGACGGCTTGTACTATGCGCCGGGGACCGCGGTGCACAAGGTCTGGGAGCCGGAGCTGGGCGCGTTCAACACGATCGAAACGATGGAGTGGACGCGTGTCGTGCGGATGCGGGGCAACCTGCGCCGTGCCGAGGATGTGCATGGCCGGCCGATCTTCACCGACGAGCAGATGAGCACGTACCTGGGCCAGTTCGAGCGCGATTTCGATGAGGCGGAACAGGCGGGTCTGACGGTGATCGACGCGACCGAGGGCGGGGTGCCGAAGCAGCACACGGCGTTGAGCACGCTGCGTGAGGCGTTGGATGAGCACGCGACCAAGCCGGTGCCCGAGTTGCCGCGTGCCGAGGCCGTGCTCAGCCGCGAGCGGCTTTCGAAGCTGCGCGGGCTGCTCGATGGGCGGATCGACAGCGTGAAGGAACTCAAGCGCGTCACGCTGGACACGGACAAGCTCCTTAAGCGCTTGCGCGAGAACCAGCAGAACCCCAAGAAGGCGGGCAAGCTGTTTGACCAGGTGCAGAAGAACACCGCCAAGGTGCACGGCGAGCTGAAGGAGGCGTTCGAGCTGGTGAGCTCGGTGAACACGCTGGGCACGTTCCGCCGCGAGCGGGCCGACCGCGGGATCCACCACACCGAGCACGGCGGCGAGTACGAGCGCCAGCTCGCACAGATCGAGCGCGACCTGGACAACATGGGCTTCATCGATCAGGCCTGCGACGAGGCGCTGACGATCTTCAACGAGGCGAGGCAGCGGCTGATGGACGCGGTCGATGCGAGCAAAGAAACGCACATTGTGGCAAGTGAAATAGCCCCCATCGCGAAGCGGGGGTTGAAGTCGCAGGTTGCTTGAACCACTGCCTTGCGGCGGGGCTGTTGGCGGCTGCGTTTGGGCTGCTCACGACGAGACGAATAAACGATGACCAACCTCGCCATTATCCAAGTCGATTTGACCCAAGGCCGGTTCGGTCACGCGGCATCGCTGCTGGACGGGCTGGCTGGCAAGACGGTGCTGCAGCACACGATCGACCGGGTCGCGCAGATCGAAGGCATCGACGAGGTCGTGCTCATGCACCCGGCGGATCAATCGCTGGAGGGGGTGTACGACCCGCCCGAGGCAAGCCCGCCGATCACGACGGCGGTCATGCAGACGCGCGATCAGGACGACTGGCTGCGCGGCGTCATCGGCTCGGGCCGCAAGTGGTCGCTCACGGCCTGGCGCGGCGGCATCGGCGGGGTGACGGTCTATGACGAGCTGCTGCCCGCCTACCCGTTTTTAAAGGTCCTGCAGGCAAAAAACGCCGAGTCGCTCGTCGCGGTGCGTGGCGACTGGTGCTTTGTTGACCCCGCGCTGGCGACGAAACAGTTGGAGCTGCACCGCTCGGCGCCCGAGGCGATGAAGCTGACGTTCACCCAGGCGCCGCCCGGGCTGAGCCCGCTGGTCGTGCACCACAGCGTGCTGCGGGAGATGGTCGAGCATGCCGCGACGGTCGCGAACATGCTGTGCTACAACCCCAAGAAGCCGGTGATCGACCCGATGGGCAAGGACGTGAACGTCCAGGTGCCCGCCTCGGTGCGTGGCCAGTACCGCCGGTTCATCTACGACAGCCCGCGCGCGATCGCCCACCTGCGCGCCACCGCGCAGCGGCTGGGCGGCGCGCTTTGCGGTGCCGGTGCCGTGGCGGTGACCGACGCCTCGCGCGCGGTTGAAGCAAACGAGCCCTGGCTGGAGCTGGAGCGGCTGCCGCAGCAGGTCAACGTCGAGTTGTCGCCGAGGCGCGCGGCCAATGGCCCGATCGTGCCGCAGCACTACCTCGACCTGCCGCGCGAGGACATGGCGGTCGAGACGATCGATGCGTTGTTCGATTCTCTCGGGAGGGCGAGGCTCCTGCCGAGCCGCGAATCTTCTGCGGGTATCGGCTCGGCGGGAGCCTCGCCCTCCCAGAGTGATGCCCCTACAACAACAGCAAACTACGTGATACTCAATGACGGGAGCGAGACCAGCCCCGCCTTGGATTCGGATACGTCGGTCCTCTTCGGCGGGCTCGGCGACCCGCTGCTGCACGGCGGTTGGTTTGAGACGCTGCAGCGAGCAACCAGCGGCGCCCTGCTGGGCGTTGGGGTCGAGACGGACTTGTTGGTCGATGAAGACGCGGTGGGTCGTTTAGCGACGCTGCCGCTGGATGTGATCGCGGTGCGGATCAACGCGGACAGTGCGGCGACGTATAAGCAGTTGATGGGTGTCGATGGCTTTGGGCAGGTGATGGACAACCTGCAGCGGCTGTTCAAGGCGCGCAACGCCAACCGCCAGCGGGGGGCGGGCTTTAGGGGCTGGGTGGTGCCGAGGCTGGTGAAGGTGGCGGAGAATTTATCGGACCTGGAAACGTTCTTTGAGCGTTGGATGACGGTGTCGGGCTGGGCGGTGGTGGACCGGGCGAAGACGGGCCGGGGCCTGATCCCGGATATGTCGCCGGTGCCGATGGAGGTGCCCCAGCCGCCGGGGGGCGCGTTGCCGCCGCCGCCGCCGAAGCAGCGGCTGACCGTGCTGAGCGACGGGACGGTCTGTCTTTGTGGCGAGGACTGGCTTGGCCGTTTGCCGCTGGGCTCGTTGGGTGATCACGGTTTGGATGAACTGTGGCGGGGTATTGCATCGCTGGCCGATGTGAGCGAGGGTGACTCATGTGTTTGCCCCAGTTGTGCCCGTTGGCTGGAAACGCATCGCCATCAGTTGGCGTCTGTTTAGTGCCAGGGAAGGCCTGACATGAGTGTTAAGGAAGACAGATGATTGATCAAGATGGAGCGCTGGGCGTGATCCTCGCCCGGGCGGGCAGCAAGGGGTTGCCGAACAAGAACTCGGTGAAGATCGCGGGCAAGCCGATGCTGGCCTGGACGATCGAGCACGCGCTGGCGAGCACGCAGATCGGGCGTGTGCTGGTGACGACCGATGGCGAGGCGCTCGCGCAGATCGCGGGCAAGTACGACGTCGAGGTCGTGCGCCGCCCGGCCGAGCTGGCGACGGATACCGCGACGGTGGACGCCGCGGCGCGCCACGCGGTGAACCAGGTCGTCGATACGCACGAGAACGTCTGCCTGCTGTACGGCAACGTGCCGGTCCGGCCGGCCGACCTGAGCGACCGGGCGATCGATATGCTTCGGCAGGCGAACACCGACAGCGTGCAGAGCGTCTGCCCGGTCGGCAAGAACCACCCGTACTGGATGAAGACGGTCGACCCGGAGACGGGCCAGCTCGGGATGCTGCACGACAACCAGGTCTACCGCCGGCAGGAACTCCCGCCGGTGTACATGCTCGACGGGGGGGTGATCGCGGTGAAGCGGTCGAGCCTGTTCTGCCTGATCGAGGGCCAGCCGCACGCGTTTCTGGGCAGCGACCGCCGGGCCGTGGTGACCGAGCCGGGCGAGGTGGTGGATATCGACACGCAAGAAGACCTGAAGGCCGCAGAAGCGCTGCTTGAACAACGGCTGCAGGACGGGGCGATCCGCGCGGTGGGTTGATTCTTTACCACAGAGGCACAGGGTTGTTACTGAGGAAGGCAATCTGTGAATCAGATTACTGAGTAACAGCTCTGTGCCTCTGCGGTTCAATAAAATAGAGCTATGACCAAGCAGATCGCCGTCATCACGGGCACCCGGGCGGAGTACGGCTTGCTCGTGCCCGTGCTCGATGCGATCGAAGCGCACGACGAGCTTGAACTCAACCTCATTGTGACGGGCACGCACCTGACGACGAACAGCGTCAGGGACATCCGCCACCGGGTCGCGGTGCGCGTGAAGATGCAGCGGACCGGCGCGGCGGCGACGCGCGAGGAAGACGTGCAGTCGCTGGGGCGCGGGGTGATGGCGATCGGGCGGGCGCTGCACCAGATGTCGCCTGACGTGGTGGTGGTGCTGGGGGATCGGATCGAGGCGCTGGCCGGGGCGCTGGCGGCGCAGGTCGGGGGGTTTCGTTTAGCGCACATCCATGGCGGGGACCGGGCCGAGGGCGTCGCGGACGAGGCGATGCGCCACGCGATCAGCAAGCTCGCCCACCTGCACTTGTGCGCAACCACGCAGAGCAAGCGGCGTCTCATCCGCATGGGCGAGCACAAGGCACACGTCCACCACACCGGCTCGCCCGCGATCGACGGGCTCAAAGGCGTTAAGCCCGACGGCGAAGCGCCCGAGCTGATCATCATGCAGCACCCCGTCGGCGCAACGCCCGATGACGAGTACCAGTGGATGCTCGCGACGCTCGAGGCGACCGCCAGGCACAACCGGCTGATCCTGGAGCCCAACCACGACTCGGGGCGCAACGCGATCCTGCGTGCGATCCTGGACAGCAAGCTCACGCCGACCGAGCACCTGCCGCGCGACCGGTTCTTGTCCCTGCTCGCCGGCTGCCAGGCGATCGTCGGCAATTCCTCGGCCGGGCTCATCGAGGCCGCCGCGCTGAAGACCCCCGCGGTCAACCTCGGCACAAGGCAGGCGGGCCGCGAAAAACCGGGCAACGTCATCGACGCCAAGCACACCAAGACCGCGGCCCAGCGCGCGATCAAAGAGGCCCTGGAGATGAAGACCGCCGGCCTGCGTCACCCTTACGGCAACGGCAAGGCGGGCCAGAAGATCGCGGCGCTCTTGGCGAAGGTCGACCTCGCAAAGATCCCGCTGCACAAGCACAACGCGTATTGAGGGGTGTCTTGCTGGCTTGGGCTCATTCTCCCTCTCAGGGAGAAGGCGGGGGGTGAGGGTGGGGCGTTAAATCGACAAAGGCTTTCTCAGTATTTCTTTGTGATTACCGCGCTGGACCCTCACCCCAGCCCTCTCCCTAAAAGGGAGAGGGAGCAAGGCGTCTGGTCACCTATGATGTGCTGATGTTCGCGCAAGCTGCTGCACAATCCGGCTGGGTGCCTTACCTGGTCTTCGAGTCGCCGGGCTGGTTGATGGCGTTCTTTGCGCTGTGCTTTGCGGTCACGCGCATTGTTGGCCGGCGTACGGGCAACCCGCGGGTGATGCGCCTGTCGTGGATCGCGTTGGGGCTGGTCGGGTTGTTGTTTGCTTCTTCGTACTTCGTGACCACGCCACGCGAGCGCCTGGCGGTGGCGCTTAAGGGATTGTTGCTTGCGGTGGAGGACAAGCGGCTCGACGACGTCCGGGCGATGGTGGCCGAAGACGCAACGATCGCTTACACCGGCAAGGAGAGCGGCCGGCCGTCGTTTATGCCCGACGAGCTGACGCGTGGGCAGATGATGGAGCGCATCGATCGTGTCGAGTTCAAAGACATCCTGCTGATCAATCAAAGTGCTCAGCTCGGCCCTGAGCCCGGCTATGGCACCACTGGGCTCCGCGTCAACGTCCGGGGCAGCGTCGGTGGCTTCCCCGGGACGAATGTCAGTATCTGGGGCATCCGCTGGCGGGAGGTCGATGGCCGATGGGTCGCGGTCCGGCTCGAGTGCATCGAGTTCGGGGCCGAGGCCCTGTTTAACCGCGAGTGATTGTGGTTTTAGGGAGGGCGAGGCTCCCGCCGAGCCGCAAGTACCAGGTGATTCTCGGCTCGGTGGGAGCCTCGCCCTCCCGTTCTATCCGAACTCGCCACGGCTTGGTTTCGTTTGGTATGGTTGGGGCCCCCTGAAGAAAGACCGGCTTATCATGCGATCTACGATGAAAAAGACACTCGCCCCGCTGTTCCTGCTCCTCGCCCTTTTCGTGGCGTTGCCAGCGGCGGCGCAGGACGCCGAGGCGACGAACCTGCGCCCGAAGTGGGCCGTTGGCCAGAGCGCGACTTATGCGTTCTGGGGCAAGACCCAGAAGGACGAGGCCGCGCAGATCCTCGGCCAGGAGCAGTCCGAGACCACGACCTTTATCAGTGAGGGCAAGGTGACGTGGCGTGTCGACGCGGTCAACGACGACGGCAGCGCGACCTGCACCATGCAGCTCACCACGATCACCTTCACGATCAAGGCGGGCAAGAACGAGCCGATCACGATGGAATCGGACAACCCCTCGGGCGATCGGCCGGCGTTCGACAACCTGATGTCCGCGATGACGCAGACGCCGTTGACCGTCACCGTTAACGCCGACGGCAGCATCGACACGGTCGAAGGGATCGACAAGCTCACGGCCGCCGCGGGCACCGAGGCCCAGGATGCAGACATCATCCCCGACGAGCTGGACTTCAAGGAGACGGCCAGCGACCTGGCCACGCTCATCGCCGCCCCCGCCGGCGCGACGCCCGGGCAGACGTGGAACGCCACCAACACCTGGAACCACGAAGACGTCTTCCCCCAGGCCGAGACCAAGGCCAAGTGGGACACGACCTTTACCTTCGATAGCGTCGGGCTCATCGCCGGCGTCCCGATCGCGACGATCAAGACCGAGTCGCAGGTCGATATCCAGGTCGACCTAAGCGAGCTTCCCGAGGGCGCGCCGGACATCGACATCCAGATCAGCAACACCTCCGCCAGCGGCGAGGTGCTCTTCGACTTGTCGCGCAATGAGACGGTCGCCCGCAACGACATGATGAAGTACACCGCGGCGATCACCGTCGCCTCGCCCCGCCCCGAGCTGCCCCCGATCACGGTGAAGATCGTCGAGACGAGCCAGTCGCAACTCCTGCGGGTGAGTGAGGAATAATACGAGCCGACGCAGTCGGCGTTCCTCGCTGTGTAGCGGGAGACGCGCAGCGTCCCGTTCTCGAATCATGATAGACACCGCGCACGGGACGCTGCGCGTCACCCGCTACACCGTTCTACAACAACACATCAATACGGCGTCTTAAACCCCATCGCCCGCGCGACGCACCACCCGGCCCGGGCCTCGTAGACTCCGAACCCGCCGAAGAGCGCCAGCACCACCACGCCGAGCCACACCCAGCCCCCCGCGACGACTTGAGCCAAGATCAGCCCCGCCAGCAGGCCCGCCAGCGCGAGCATGATCAGGCCCCAGATCAGCCGCACGAGCTTGCCCTTCGCATCGATATTGCATTGCATGGCCTGATTCTAGGCCCAAAGCGGGTATTTTTAGAAAAATTACAAATTAGCAGTGACAAAACGATCGTTCGTGCACTGATATAGGTGCAGTCACCCTCTTTTCTCGCAATTCTGCTTCCTGACGCAAGGCCTTCTCTTTGACGCACCCGATGGATCCATCTGATCGCCGAGCCCTCGTGGCCGAGCACTGGCACAAGTGGCAGACATCAATCCGCGCGTACCTGGTCGCGGCGGTGAGCGACTACCACGACGCGGAGGACCTGCTGTCCCAGGTCGCGGTGGCGGTCGCGCGGGATTTTGAGAAGTACGACCCGGAGACCCCGTTTATCCGCTGGGCGGTGGCGATCGCGCGCAACCGCGTGCTGAACTACCGCCGGGCCAAGGCGATGAGCAAGCTGGTCTTCTCGCAGGGCACGCTCGATGTGCTGGCCGGGGCGATGCCCGAGGAGCCGCCTGCCGAGACCGCGGCCAAGGCCGCGCTGGATCAGTGCATCGAAAAGCTCCAGGACCGCTCGCAGCAGGCACTGAAGCTCCGCTACCAACAGGACCTCAAGCCCGCCGAGATCGCCCCGCGACTGAACATGACCGCAACGGCGGTGACCACCCTCATGCACCGCGTGCACAAGGCCCTGGCCAAGTGCGTGAAGCAGGCCCTCGCCCCGACGGACCCCCGGCATCCATGACCGAACCCCCCCACGAGCTTGAAGCCTACTTCTCCGGCCAATACACGGAGGAGCAGCTCCGCGCTATCGAAGCCTGGATCAATGCCGACCCGGCGAACGCCAAGGCATTCATCGACCAGCTGCACTTCCGTGAGGTGCTGGGCCAGCACCTCCGCGATCGCCGCAATGACACGGGGGCGATCCTTGCCGACTTGGCCCAGCTCGAAGCCGCCGCCGCGGCCGACCCCGTCGCGTTGGTTGGCGAGCTGCCGGTCGATCATGCCGACACCCCTGGCGGTCTGTCGGCCCACGACCTTGCCGAGGCGGGCCGATACCTCTTTGAACACGCCCTGGCGAACAAGCGCGTGCTTTACACCGCCGGCTCCGCCCTCGCCGCCGCGGTGATCCTGATTGCAGCGATCCTCTGGCTGCCCTTTGGATCAACAGGGCCCACGACGCCCGCCGACCCACTTGCAAACACCCCGTTGTGGGACACGCCGATCAACCGTCCGGTTGTCGCGGTCCTGACCGACAGTGTTGATGCGAGATGGCGGTCCGATGACAACCCCGTCCCGATGCCCATGGGCGCGCAGCTCGTGGCATGGGAGCGTTACACGCTCACGCACGGCTTTGCCGAGCTCACCACCAGGCAGGGCGCAACGGTCTTGCTCCAAGCCCCGTGCACGATCGAACTGACCGGCAGCGACAACGCGATCCGGCTGCACGCCGGCAAGCTTGTCGGCCGATGCCTGACGCCGGCCAGCAAGGGCTTTGTCGTCCACACCCCGGGCATGGATGTGGTGGACCTGGGCACCGAGTTTGGCGTCGAGGCGGACCGGGCGAACGGCAGCACCGTGTTGGTGTTGGACGGCTCGGTCCGGGCCCAGCCCACGGCCGAGTCGCCCCTTGCGTTCGAGCCGGTGGTACTGACCGAGTCACAGGCACGCCGTGTCACGCCAGAGACCGGATCGCTGGAGATGATCGCGGTGAGCGAGGCCCCGCGGTTCTTCAGCGAGAAGCCGCTCCCGTACGAGCTAGCCGTGATACAGGCTGAACCGGCCATGTGGTTGCGGCAGACGCCAGGGGACCATAGCCGACTGCTTGGCAGCGCAGCCTTCGATAAGGCGTTGGACCCCCGTTTCGGCGTCCTCCAGCTCGATGGCGGGGGGAGTTTAGATCGGGGTGATGTGCTCGGCTTTGAGGCCGACGAGCCCTTCTCGGTCGGCGTCTGGGTCCGCCCCGAATCTCAGAAAGACCGGATGTTTATCCTGGGTCGTGTCGGCCTAAGTGACGAGCAGGGTCTGCATGGGTACGACTTGTATCTCAAGGGGCTTTACCCACGTTTCCAGTTACTCAATGTCTTTGAGGCCGAGGGGGTGGCCAACAATTCCTGTATCCGGGTTTTGTCGACCCAGCAGTTGACCGTTGGCCAGTGGCAACACGTTGTCGCAACGTACGATGGCAGTCGTCAAGCATCTGGCGTGCATATTTATATCAACGGGGTCCCGGTTCGTACCCAAGTGGCGGATGACACGCTTGGAGGCAACTCGATCCTCGCCGACACCACTTTCACTGTTGGTACGCGTGGGCTGGTTGACGATCGCCGCAAAGCCGGATCGTTGCCCGATCAGGAGATCATTAATTTAGACAGCCCGATGGTCGGCGGTGTTGGTGACTTGGTTGTGTTCGATCGTGTTATCAGCGAAACAGAGGTTTCATCGTTGTTTCGTCGTTCTTCTACAAGCTACTCCAAGCCCGCGCTACTGCGTTAGTAGCTAAAGCGGGTTTTCATTTTCTTTTCCCTCTAGGAGGTTTCTGACATGTTTTCACGTTCTTTTCTGACAGCCGCTTTGGTCGGTTCTCTCGCAACGACTGCTTCGGCCGGTACGGTCGTCAGTGTTGCGTTGTCGAGCACTGACACGGGCATCCCGACCGCCGTAACCGATGCCGGCGTCCTCGGCGATGTCGGTGACAGTTGGAATCTGATCCCGGATAACGCAACGGCTCCGAGCCGTGCCGTCCCCTCCTCGACGGGTAACGCACTACTGGATGGTAGTGGCAACGCCACGTCGTACACGCTCGATGTCTCTGAGGGTTGGGGTGGCCATGATGGTGACAATGATGAAGATGGGACCTCGATCGGTCCTTTGATTAACTCGTGGTTTGTTGGTGCCGGTGGTAACGGTGCCGATGGTTGGGCCGGGACCGCTTTTGACAATCCAACGCTGACCGTCAACGGCTTCAACCCGGGTGATATCGTTGATCTCGCTGTCTTTACGACCTTCCACTTCCCGGCTGGTGGTGCGTCTGGCTTCAACCGCGGTACCGAAGTGACCGTCAACGGTAACACCGAAACTTCGACCGGCAGTTCTGGGACGGCGGCTAGCTATGTCCTGAATGAAAACTATGTCTCTTTCAGCGGCCTGGTTGTAGACGGCTCTGGCTCGCTCGTTCTGAACTTCGCCCCCAATGCTGCTACCGGGGACTTTTTCGACGTCAACGGTCTTCAGTTCTCTGTGGTTCCTGAGCCCAGCTCGCTCGCCCTGATCGGCCTGGGCGGTCTGGCCATACTCCGTCGACGCCGCGCCTGATCACTTGCCTCCTTCACGCCGCTGGTCGCGTCACTGTGGCCTGCGGTTTTCTCACCCGGTCAGGACAGGAACTCGGCGGCGTATCGATGCGCCCTAGCTACTCAAGGAGTAATGCCATGAAACCCACCCGTGCTGCTTTCACGCTTATCGAATTACTGGTCGTTATCAGCATCATCGCGCTGCTGATCGCGATCCTGCTACCCGCCCTCGGTTCGGCAAGGGCGTTGGCCCGCGCGATCCAGTGCGCGTCGAACCTTCGGCAGATGGGGGTTGGTGTGGAAACGTACCATGTTGATAATTCGGTCTACCCCGCCAGCCACGCGAGGCCGTGGAACGCATCGACGACCCCGATCATCTGGATCGGCCAGGTCCGCAAGAGCATGGGTTCGGGCACCGAGGCGTTTCACTGCCCGGATGCCCCGGACGAGGCCAAATGGGAGCTCACCACCGGCGCGTTCGACTACACAAAGTACGGCTACAAGTCCGGCGAACGGGCGGTCTATTCCGGCGATCGGTTCAGCTACGGGATCAACAACTGGGGCCCGCGATTCGGTGGTACACAACAATTGGGGATGGGGAACTTCCTGCCCGATGAAGCGGACCCGAATCAGGACCACGGGCAGATCGGTGACGGCCGTATTAAGAACCCGTCCGACATGATTATGCTCGGCGACGCGAGGCCCGACGGGACGTGGGACCAGTTTATCGACCCGAACAGCAATCCGCTTTCCGGTGAGATTAACGGGGCCGAATCCCCGTCAGACCGGCACCCTGGGGAGAACGCGAATATCAGTTTTGTTGACGGGCACGTTGAGTCGCTTGGGATCGAGCGTCTCGACCGCCCGGCCGACGACGAAGATCGCAGGCGCTGGGTCAATACCAATGAAGCCAACCCCGCGGGGGTGGCGTGGAAGCCTTCGCCGTATTGATGGGTTGACTGAGCGGCGTGTTTCGGGCCTGTTGATAGGCTAGAACAAAAGACGCGTTCAAGTCCCCTAGCAAGCGCGCCTAAGGGTTTCGTTTAGCTTAGGCCAAGCTTAAAAAGCGTTTAGCGTCAGGAGTATTCTGTTGACTGTATTTAAATTAAAAGGGAGAAAAGATATGTACGACTCGTTGTTTCCGACCAGGCACCGTGTACTGAAGTTCTTGTGCTGTGCTTTGTCTGTGGCATCTCTTACCGCTTTGCCTGCCTTTGCGCAGCCAGCCGCCCCTCTCGCGTCCAGCTACACGCTGGGCCTGGATCAGTTCTCGACGCACACGGGTAGCCGGGCGATCGATGTGGTCGCCCCGCATGATGGGAGCGGGCGCGTTTTTGTTTCCGCGCAATCGGGCGAGATCTTCAGCTACGGCGCCGATGGTACGCTCTTGAGCACGTTCGTCGATCTTGCATCGACGACGGCCAACACCGGCTTCCTGGACACCGCGGGCTCATTCCGTGGCTTGATGTATTTCGATTTCCACCCGGACTACAACAACCCCACTGCAGACGGGTACCGCAAAGTCTATACGGGTTTTCAGTCCAACCCCTCTTTCGCAGCCGCCGACTATTCCCAGACGAACGGTACGCCCGTCCACTATGTGGTCGGCGAGTGGGAGGTCAGCACAACCAACCCCAACCAGATCGACACCAGCACCTACCGCGAGGTCATCCGGTTCGCAATGGAAGGCAACAACCCGCACGGCCTGGGCGAGGTCGCGTTCAACCCGCTGGCTAAGCCGGGCGACGCCGACTACGGCCTGCTCTACGCCGCGATCGGCGATGCCAACACCAATGGCAACTCGAACCCGGCCCCGAACTACATCCAGGACCTGTCCAACCCGTTCGGGAAGATCATCCGCATCAACCCGTTGGAGGACACGGCAGGCGGGAACAGCTACTCGGTGCCGACGAGCAACCCTTGGGCCAGCACACCCGGCGCCGCGCCGGAGAACTACGCGATCGGCTTCCGCGACCCGCAGACCTTCAGCTTCGCCAAGGACGGCAACGGCGAGACGGTCTTGATCACGTTCGATATCGGCGCATCGGACCGAGAAGAAGTCGACCTGGTTCGTGCCGGCGAAAACTACGGCTGGGACCGCTACGAAGGCACCAACGACCTGAACCCAACCCGGCCCCTGGTGCCCGGCACAACGCACTCGCTGCCCGTTCTTGAGTACAGCCACAGCACCGGCTTCGCGATCATCGGCGGGCTGCTCGTGTCGGACCCGGACGACCCAACGTTCCAGGACCAGGTGATCTTCAGCGACCTGGTGAACGGCAAGATGTTCCACGCGGATTTCCAGGAGATGCTCGATGCCGAGCTTAACGGCACGCAGGCGCAGATCTACGAGATGGCCGTGGCCTTCGGCGGCGACTCCGGCACGTTCGCGGATGTGGTCGATGGCGTGGATGGCGGGCGGGGCGATGCGCGGTTCGGGTATGACGAGGCTGGGAACGTCTACATCGTGAGCAAGCAGAGCGGGACGGTGTTTGAGACCGGCCTTGTCACCGCGGTCCCCGAGCCGGCCTCGCTGGTCTTACTGGGCCTGGGCGGGTTGCTCTTCACGGGGAGGAAAAGGGGCGGGAGCCGTTTGCCCGTCTGTGACACACCGCGTGCACGGGATTGAAACCGTTGGTGGCTGAAAGCGCTTGTGTTTACCTGTCCGCGTTGTTTTATGTGTGATGGGTGGGTCTCTGCGCGCGCGGGCATAGGGATCGGGGCTTGATTGAAAAGGCTGGGCGTTTGGCGGGGTGGCTCAAGCCGCCTCGCTTTGAAGAGGCGCGTGCGCTACAGCGCGCCGATTGTGCGCGCCCGGTTTTGGGGCTTTGAAGGTAGGCGCCACCCTTAAAAGTGCGGTTCGGGCCGGGCCTACGGCCTTGGGTGGAACCGTGTCACGACGTCCTTGAGGCGGGAGCGGTCGACGTGGGTGTAGACCTGGGTGGTGTTGATGTTGGAATGGCCCAACAGTTCCTGGACGACGCGGAGGTCGGCGCCGCCGGCGAGCATCTGGGTGGCGAAGGAGTGGCGGAGGGTGTGGGGGTGCACGTCCTTGAGGCCGGCCCGCTTGGCGTGGCGTTTGACGACCTGCCAGACGACGACGCGGGTGATCGGTTGGCCGGTGCGGCTTAGGAAGATGCGCTCGCCGGAGATCCCGGGCTTTTCGAGGTCGGGTCGGAGCTCGTCGAGGTAGCGTTGGACGGCCCGTAGCGCGGGTCGGCCGATGGGGACGAGGCGTTCCCTGTTGCCCTTGCCAAGGATGCGGCAGACGCCGAGCTCGAAATGGATGGCCGAGGTGTCCATGTCGGCGAGCTCGGAGGCTCGGAGGCCGCCGGCGTAGAGCAGCTCGAGCAAGGCGACGTCGCGGAGGTACAGGGCGTCGCTGGGCTGGGGGGCGGAGAGGAGCTGCTTGACCTGTTCGTCGGCCATGACGGTCGGGAGCTTGGTCCAGGTCTCGGGCTGTTCGAGCCACTCGGCGGGGTTGTCTTCGATTGTGCCGGCGGTGTGCATGAAGCGGCAGAAGACGCGGATGGTGGCGACGTGTCGGGCGATGGTGGACAGTTCCAGGCCGCGCTGGTCGCGCAGGCTGGTCAGGTGGGCGGTGATGATCTCGTGGGTGAGGTCTTCCCAGGTGGCCAGGCCGAGCTGGGCCAGCTCGACCCAGAGGTCGCGGATGTCGCCCGCGTAGGCGGCGAGGGTGGCGGATGCGAAGCCGCACTCGACCTTGCAGTAGGTCAGGAAGTCGCGGACGGGCGCCTCGAAGCGGGAGGGCTTGCGTGTTTTGTTGGGCCTTGTGGCGCTAGGCGGCCTGGTTGCCGTCGGCTGAATCGCGTGCGTGCGCGGCAGGCGCGGCGACGCGGTCTGGGTGGCTAAGCGGCTGGGCTGGGACTGGTGCCGGGGTGCCGGGTTGAAGCTGGGTCGTTGGGTCATCGCTTTGGGCCTGGCGTTCCCACTTGATGGCGTGGTAGGTCTGGCAGGTGAAGTGCCTGCCGCCCAGGCAGAAGTCGAAGGCCTGGGCGAGGGTCTGTTTGGTCATCCGACAACTGCATCGGCCGTCGCCTTGGTCGACGAACGGACACGGGCCGTGCTTGAGCATTGCGTCCTTGGCCATGCCGGGGGGCCTCCCTGCCCTGCCCGTAGGTATCGGCGTGGACAGGATTAATGGGTCAAAAATCGGCGCGCTCGATCGGGGTTCAGAACGCGGTGTCAAGCTTGACTGGCGCAGCGGTACTAGACGCTTTGCGGCCTCCGCGTTGTCGTGGGTGCGCCTTGCCAAGCATGGGCGGTCAGATACAATGCCCCGTTCCGAATCAGAGGCGACGTAGCTCAGTTGGTAGAGCAGGGGATTCATAAGCCCCGGGTCACAGGTTCGAGTCCTGTCGTCGCCATTGCCCCGCCCCGCTGCACCTTGTCGGCGGGGTTTTTCATGGGTGATTCCGGGGCCATTGCCGCAGGCTATCCCGGTGGTAGCGGTTGTAGGGCCGGGCATTTGCCCGATCGCGTGTGAGCCGGGGTTGCCGGGGTTATGGGGGTCTTTTCTGGTCGATGATGCAGTGTTGGCGCGTGTTGCCCGATCGTGGGCGGGCGCGCCGGCGGCCTCGCTGAGGAATCGTGCTATGCGGATTGTCATCGACATCATGATTGTTTTGATGCTGGTCGCGGTCGTCGCGGGTGGGCTTTACCTCTACAACAGCGAGGCCCAGGGCGAGCGCGAGGTCGCGTCGGTCCGTGTGGCGTTGCAGCAGCTGCAAGAGCAGGCGGCGTACCACACAACGGTGCAGTCGGCGATGGCCGGCCGCGACGTGCTGTTGGTGCATCTGCACGAGCAGTGGTTTGGCGAGGACGTGCCGACGAATGTGCTGATCGGTGGTGA
The DNA here is from genome assembly GCA_019634195.1 of Phycisphaeraceae bacterium. GTDB lineage: Bacteria > Planctomycetota > Phycisphaerae > Phycisphaerales > Phycisphaeraceae > JAHQVV01. Next base: position 23,091 of record JAHQVV010000185.1, read on the forward strand.
TCGGCCTTGGATTGATCTCGCGCCGCCGGGCGACCTGGGCGAGCACCCGCCTGACCCGGTGGTCTACAACAGGGACCAGGCGGGCTTCTGGTACAACCCGACGACGGGCACGTTCCGCGCACGGGTTAGCCCCGCGACCAGCGAGGCGCAGACCCTGGCGCTGTACAACGAAGTCAACGGCACGGCCCTTTCAGCCTTCGATGTCATCCCCGACACGAGCCGCAAGCCATTGGCCCACGCGATCGGCCAGACGCCGGTGAAGCAGTACGCCACGATGGCCAATAAGACCTGGTCCGAGGCGACCGTCGAGGACGATTTGCCCGAGACGGACCTGATCGTCGCTGAGCAATCGGAGGCGTCGGCGAATGAGGGGGCCGTTTTAGGCGGAGAAGTGAACTCGGGTGTTGACCTGAATTCGGTAAACACACCCGATTCACAAGAGCCCGCAGATACCCTTCCAGAGCTTGTAGAAGTTGATTTATTACCCGATTCACGCCCCACGCTCGATCGTCTCAAAAACGACTAGTTGCTGAGATAAAGCATTTCATATGCTTTTGCCGATAGTTTAAAGGTAGGCGATCTATAACTTGTGGGGGGGGCTCAAACAGAGGTCCACATGTCTCACTCAGTTCAGGATCAAAATCAAAACCCATCTCCAGGCCCACTTGTCAGCACGCTGGCAAACGACCCCGACATGGTCGAACTCGTGCAGTTCTTCGTCGACGAGATAGACGACCGGATCACCACGATCCAGACGGCTTCTCAGGCCGACGACATTGCTGGCCTGCGCACCGTGGCACACCAGCTCAAGGGCGCCGCGACGGGCTACGGCTTTGAGCCGATCTCGCAGACCGCTGGCGAACTGGAGCGGCTGATCGACGCGACGGACGCGCTCGAGGTCACCAGCGCGATCCAGCAGCAGGTGGATCACCTGATCGAGCTGTGCCGACGCGTGGCGGCGTAAACCGGTTCTCCGGCCTGCTTCGTGCTCGGATAACCCCGCTACAATCTTCGGCCTATGCCGGAGATCCACACCCACACGTTTTCAAATGGTCTGACCCTCGTCGCCGAGCCGATGGTCGGCGTGCGCTCGTTGGCGATGACGCTGCTGACGCCTGCCGGTGTTGCGCGCCAGCCCGAGCCCCAACAAGGTGTTGCGCCGCTATTGGCCGAGCTGCTGACCCGTGGCGCAGGCGGCAGTTCGTCGCGCGACTTCAACGAGGCGCTCGACACCCTCGGCGTGCACCGCTCGGCCGGCGCGGGTAACCGTCACCTGCGCCTCGGCGCGACGCTCGTCGGCGAGCACCTCGACGCCGCCCTGCCGCTGCTGCTGAGCCAGGCGTTGGCGCCGAACCTCGACGCGAACGAGTTGGAGCCTTCGCGGGACCTGTGCCTGCAGGAGATCGCGGCGCTAGACGACGACCCGCAGCGGCGCGCGATGATCGCGCTGCGGGAGCACCACTTCCCCGAGCCTTTGGGCCGGCCAAGCGACGGTGTGGCGGAGCACCTCAAGGCGCTATCGATTGAGGATGTGCGCAGCTTCTGGCAGGCCGGCGTTGTGCCCGGCGGGTCGATCCTTTCGTTCGCGGGCCAGTTTGATTGGGACAAGCTGTGCGACACAGTGGCAGCGCTCACCGCCGACTGGTCCGGCCAGGCCGACGAGGTGCAGGCGACTAAAGACGCCCCGCGCGGCTACACGCACCTGGAGGCGCAGACCGAGCAGGCCCACATCGGCCTGGCTTACGACGCGCCGGCCGACCCCGACGAGCAGTCGATGCTCCAGCGGGCGGCGGTGTCCGTGCTGTCCGGCGGGATGTCCAGCCGACTGTTCACCGAGGTCCGCGAGAAACGTGGGCTGTGCTACTCGGTCTACGCGAGCTACGCCGGGATGCGCGACCGTGGGGCGGTGCTTGGGTATGCCGGGACGACAACGCCCCGGGCCCAGGAAACGCTGGATGTGTTTGTGGGCGAGCTCCGCCGGATGTCGCAGGGTGTCGAGGCCGACGAGTTACAGCGAGCGATGGTCGGGATGAAGGCCCGGCTGGTCATGCAGGGCGAGTCCAGCGGCGCACGAGCCGGCGCCATCGCGGCGGACCTGTACGTCCACGGCCGGCCGCGCACGCTCGCTGAACTGGCTGATCGCGTGGACAGCGTGACGCTCGACGATGTAAACCGTTATGTGGCCGAGCGGGTTGTTAAAGACATCACCGCCGTGACGATCGGCCCGGAGCGATTAAACTTCCCGGAATGACCCCCGGAATAAACGGCCGCACTATGCAGCTCTACCCCTCATGCGCATCCTGATCACAGCAGGCCCGACTCGCGAGCCGATTGATGATGTCCGGTTCATCTCCAACCGCTCCAGCGGGCAGATGGGCTTCGCCCTGGCGGAGGCCGCTTCAGCGGCCGGGCACGGCGTCACCTTGCTGCTAGGCCCTGTGTTGATGCCGCCCAGCGTCGCCGATGAAGTCCATGTCATCCGCTTCAACACCACCGCCGATCTCGAGGCCCTGTTGGCCGAGCACTTCCCCAAGTGCGATGTGTTGATCAAGGCCGCCGCTGTCGCCGATTACCGCCCGGCCGAGCTGATCAAAGGCAAAACCCCGCGCGGCAAGGGCCTGAAGATCGAGCTTGAGCCGACGCCCGACCTCGTTGCCGGCTGCGCCAAGACCAAGCGGGACGACCAGACGGTCATCGCGTTTGCATTAGAGGACCCCGCGGTGATAGAGACGCGAGCGGTCGAGAAGATGCAGCGCAAGAAAGTGGACGCGATCCTGGCCAACCCGCTGCAGACGATGGACGCCAGCGACATCGAGCCGATCTTGTTCTACGCCGACGGCCGACGCGATGCGCCCGGAAGAATGGCGAAGACTAAATTGGCGGGTTGGTTGATCGGTAGGGTTGAGACAATGTAGTGGCAGGACGGTTTCGGATGGGTTCCACACCTGATCGGGAACTTGGTGGTTTGATCGGTGAAGGAATTGCAGATTGGATTGAGTAAAATGACGTCAGGCCTATTCTATTATGGCACTGAGGAGGAGGTTGCGATTGGCGACCGCATCCGGATAAAGAGGTTGTTTGGAAAGGACCTTAAAGGTGTCGTTGTCTATATTCCCGGGATAAGTCCTAAGAACTCAGACTTAGAATATGAAGATGTTAAACAGTGGGCAATCGAGCTCAGCAATGGTGAGCTGAATGTCATGCTGTATGCTCCGAACCATCGATTAGGACAGCCGAAAAAGAATATTTTTCTTGTGTCAAGAGGAGAAAGCGAAGGAGTGAAGCCTGAAGATCGATTCCACTAGTAGAGAGAAAGAGTTTCAGGTAATTAACCATAAAAAACGAATGGACCTCGCGCGAGTTTCAGCCGCGAGTCACTATCGGGTCTTCGCGGTGGGGAACACCAGCACCCGCCGGTACGCGCTGCTCGCCGCGTCGATCCGCTTGGCGAGTTGGTGCAGGTGGCAGGTCGGTACGGCCGGGAACAGGTGGTGCTCGGTGTGCAGGAACATGTTGTAGGACAGGCGGTTGAGCCAGCCGCTGCGCAGGGTGCGGTACGGGACGTCGTCGCCGCAGCCGTGGTGGACGGTCCATACGGCGGAGAACCCTACAAAGCACTCGCCCACAAGCATCGCCAGCACGTGCCACTGCAAAGCGGTCGGCAGCCAGGGCGTCGCTGCAACGATACCCACGACAACCAGCAACTCTGCCACGACCCATCGGCGCTTACTTCGCCTGGCCAGCCGTAAGGCTTCGACGTGTAGGCGGATCGGGAATAGCGGCCCAGTGAGCAGCGCGAGCCAAAACGGCCGCCGGGCGATCTTGCCCTCGAAGTCATCATCATCCAGGCAGTGCCGGTGATGGTTCAGGTGCGTGGCCTGCACCGCGTGCATGGAGGTGAGCATCACCGCGCTGAGCGCGAAGAGGATCTTGTCCTGCCAGTGGCGGGCGACGGGTAGTTGATAGTGCTGGCAGCCGTGCGAGAGGCGGAGCCCTGTGAGGAAGACGAAGAACGAGCCGACCATGCCCAGCGGGACCAGCCCCAGGCCATAGAGCGCGGCGGACACCGCGAGCCAGGGCAGGCAGATCATCACCTCGTGTGCGATCTCAAGCCGAGTCATCGGCAGTAGGTCGCACCAGACAACATCGCGCAGGGCTTGGTCTCTTGTCGTTGCCACTACGCACCTCCTTGCTCAGCTCCTGCTTTTTCTTTCGCCTTGCGCAGCGCACAGACCGCGTTGTTGCAGTGTGGGACCTCGGGCTCGGCCTGGAGGTCGGTGCGCAGGTTGTCGTCGCCCTTCATGCCCAGCAGCGTGGAGATGGCCCGGCGGTTGGTGCTGATCGCGGCATACGCCCGGCGCGCCAGCCCCGCCATGCCCGGCCGGGCCAGCCGCATCGCCAGCGGGCGGTACGCACGCAGCGCGTAGAAGCACATCACCCACGCCTTGTCGTCGCGGTAGACCTTGCCGGCGTCGTCGGCGACGAGCAGCTCCTCGGGCCGGCCCTGCGCATCGGTCAGGTACAGCAACTCGGGGTACAGCGTTTGCTGCTTGCTCGATCCCTGCGGGAGGAAGCGCATCGTGATGAGCTTGGGCTGCTTATCCAGCCACTGCCGACAACGTACGCAGAAACCGCAGGTCGGGTCGTAGAGGACGGTGAGTTGTTGGGGGTTTGTCATTGGTTTGCCGCCTTTCTTTCGGGGGCCGTGGTGGCTTTGCTGTTTTGCCTTCTTAAGCGATCGATTCGGTGGGTGGTGTGCATGCGTAGCGACCAGTTTGCTTGGATCATGACCCACCCGAGCCAGGCGCGGACCGCGAAGCGCGGCAACCAGCGGGCAGACCACCGGCCACGGACGCTAAGCGTCAGTTCGCAGGCGTCTTCCCCGATGGGTATGAGCATGTACTTGTAGATGTGCGGGAAGCCCGCGTTGGGCTCGCGTTGTGACAGGTCGGTAAACGCGAAGCACTGGCCGGGCACGACGCGGGTGATCGTGCCGACGCGGTCGAACCAGTTGAAGCCGACGCCGTGGCCGATGCGGATCGCCGTGCCGCGTGGCGGCATTGTTTCGAGCCGGTTGCCCTGCGCGTCGGCCAAGTGCGTGTGGTACGGGTCGGCGGCGACGAACCGGCTCAGCCGCTGCATGACCGCCCAGATCTCGTCCGTGCTGGCATCAAGCCTGACGCTTGTTGTGGCGCTGACGCCCCAGCGTGGTGACAACGTGACCCGTGTCATGGCCTGCTCCTTTCCGCGCTCTTGGCGAAGGTTTTTGGTGGCTTGGGCTCGACCATGCCCCTGAGGACGTGGCGGTGCAGCTCGTGGGCGAAGGCGTGTTCGATCGGCTGCCAGAGCACACGCGGGCGCAGCAGCGGCTCGTAGCGCGTGGTCAGCGTGACGCGTGTCTGGTCGTCGGCGACGCGTTCAAAATCAAACGCCCCATCGATCAGGCGGATCGAGTTGTTCTCGAACTTGTGCTGCTCGATGACATCGAAGGCGAGGACCTCGCCGGGCACGACGTGCGTGGCCTGTTTGACGAGCCTTGCGTCGCCGGTGTAGACGCAGGCCTGCCGGTCGCCGACGCCATGGATCTTGCCCTCGACATGGCTGGGTGTGGGCAGGCCGAGCCGCAGCAGCCACGGGCGGCCGTGCGTCACTTCTTCGTAGAACACCCACCGGCCCCAGGCCTGCATCTGGCCCATCGGCACGAGCTGCTCGGTCTGCACGGTTTCGACCTCGATCGGCGGGGCAAACGCGCGCTCGGCCAGGTGCGCGATGCCCGGCAGCAGCAGGAGCCCGAGGATCACGGGCAGGTGCTCGCGCTGGCTGAAGCGTGTGTTCTTTAAGATCGTGGCAAGGATGTAGGAGCCGAGGATGCCGAAGTAGAACCCGCCGAGGGTCGGGACGAAGAAGATGAGGATCAGCATGACCCCGCAGAGCACGCCCGCGAACTCGCCGGCCATCAGCATCAGGACAAGGATCAACGCGCAGATCAGGCCGACGACCTGGAGGGTGATCAGGCCCGTCCGGCGCTTGGGCGACGGGCGATACCCCACCAGGGCGCCGATCATGAAGGGCACCGCGATGAAAATACCCCAGCCCAGTGACTGGTTGAGATAGAACGCGACGCACCAGGCAAAACCCGCGCCGACCGAGAGCAGCGCCCCCGGCCACCAGTAGAGGTACCAGATGAACGGCGGCTTGCGGCTGAAGGTCCGCTCGTTGTCGGGGTCGAACGGCCGGCCACACTCCGGGCACACCGCTTCGTGCAGCCCGACGAGGCGGTACCCACACGCCAGGCACCGCGGGTGACGCCGGCTGTCGCTTGCGTCCTGCTGCGGGTTGATCGTGGGTTTCGGGGTGTTCATGGCGGGCCTTTCCGGCGCACGTTGCTGTGCCGTGGCCTGAAAGGCCGGGCGCCCTGGCCCGGAATCCATGGGCGCCCGGCAGCAGGCGTGATGGGCTACGTCGCGGGCTCGAGCACCAGCTCTTCATCCGGCTCGATCGGCGGGGGCGCGGTCTCGTAGATCGCGTTCTTCCGCATCCGATTAAACACGTAGATGTTGAAGAAGTGCATCACGCCAAGGATCAGCAGCACGACACCGAGCTTGTAGCTGAGCACCTCGAAGATCTCGGCGACGTTGCGCGGGGCGAGTTCGGTCTTGAGGACCAGGGTGACCCAGCCGAGGTTGATGAGGTAGAACCCGACGACGAGCAGGTGGTTAACCGAGTCGGCCAGGGACTCGTCGCCATGGAACGCGGTGACGAGGAAGACCCGGCCGTGGTGGTGCAGCGTCTTGGCGACCCAGACGGTCAGCACGATGCTGATGAGTAGGTAGATCGCGTAGGTGGGCACGAGATGCTTGTCGGCGGTCTGAGTGGCGGCGAGCAGAAGGGCTTGCATGGTTGGCCTCCTTTGGGCCTGTTACGACGCTGACGCAGCATCGCGGAGTGGGTGGTCAAATTTACGAGGCGTGTTTGGGGAGCCGCGACCTCCCGGCTATTTGCCGATCAGTTTTTTGAGCTTCGAGCCCATCTTGAGGAAGCGGATGAGCAGCGGCCGAGGCAGCAGGCGGACCTGGCCGTACCAGCCGCTGAGCGCTTCGATCAGGCCCAGCAGGTCGGAGAGCCGGTCGTGCGTGTGCTTCTCGGAGGCCCCGGCGTCGGCGGCCTCGATCACGCACTCGCGCAGCAGCGTGAGCGTCGGATCGATCTCGCGCTTCTTACGCTCGTCGAGCACCGCCATGAACATCTCCCACACGTCCGTCTGCGTGCTGAAGTGCTCCTTCCGCTCGCCGAGGATGGGCACCGCCTGGACGATGCCCCAGCCCTGCAACTCGCGCAGCGACGTGCTGACATTGGACCGGGCGACGCTGAGCGTCTCGGCGATCTCGTCGGCGTTGACCGGCTTGGGGGCGATATACAGCAGCGCGTGGATCTGCGCGACCGTGCGGTTGATGCCCCATCGGCTGCCCATCTCGCCCCAGTGGAGCACGAATTTTTGTTGGACTTCAGTGAGCTGCATGGCGGGCCTTTCGCGGGTTTCTTGCCTCTATGACCTGTATCGGTCATTTATTTCTGTCTAAACAGAAAATACAGGAAAATCTGCGCACGGTCAAGCTCCTTGGGCGAAAAACCCGGTTTTATGAAATGAAAGGTCCGGCCGCCGGCCTATTCTTCGTCCACAGCGAGGTCGCGTAGGTCCTTGCTGGTCGTGTAGCGGATGCCGTTGTCGGTCACGATCTCCTCGGTAGAGCCGATCAACTCGCTGCGTTTGAAGACGAGCTTTTCGCCGATGCGCTGGTCGAACTCGATCGTGACGAACTCGTCTTCGAGCTCGTTGATGACGGTCGCGAGGTGGCGGAGGTTCTTGATCTTGATGCCGTTGATTTTTCCCAGGACGCTGAGGTGGCTGCGGTCGTAGCTCTTGGCGATGCGGTGGTCGAACATGGGCGCAGCGACGACGATGAGTTCCTCGCCATCGAAACTGGGTTCTTCCGTTGCACGGGTTACCAGCGGGTTGCCTAAGAAGTTGAACACGGTGATGTACTGCGGCGGCAGCGAGCCAACGAGTTCGGTCGTGGCCTGGGTGAACACCAGCGGGCCGACGATGTAGTAGCGCGGGTGGTCGTTGTGCTTGGCCAGCGAAGGCAGGAGCGTCGGGGCATCGAGCCTGGCCTTCGCGTTGACCTTGATTGATTTGCCCTCGCGGTAAACCGTCAGGGGCACGCCGCCTTCTTCATCGACCACCTGATGGACGAAGTAGGTAAACGCACCGCGCAGGTCGTCGCGGATCTTGCAGTTGCCGATGTTGTCGATGTCGTGCTCGCCGATGTGCGTGACGACGTCCCACGGCTTGAGCGGGGAATCGGTGTTTTCAAAGACGCGCGAGACGAGCATGCCCGTGACGTCGTCGTCCAGCTTGAGCATCTCGCGGAGCGCGTCGTTTTCAAGGGTCTGCATCGCGCCGAGCGTGACCTCGGGCCGGCCGTCGTAGCTGCCGTCCTCGGCATCATTGAGAAAATCCTTGATCTCCTTGACCGGGATGAGGTAGCCGATGTTGTCGGCCTGCCGCATGCCGGAGAACACCAGGCCGACGACCTTGTCGTCGATGAGTGCCGGGCCGCCTGAGTTGCCTGGGTTGAGCGCGGCGTCGACCTGGACACGCAGGCCGATGAACCCGTGCTTGTAGCTGGCGACTTCGATGCGTGAGACGATGCCTTTGGTGACGGAGAGGTCTTCGCCGCCCAGCGGGTATCCGTAGACGCTGACGTCGCCGCGGATGGCGGGCAGTTCCTCGGCAAACGCCAGCGCGGGCCGGTCCTCAAAGAAGCCCTGCTCTTTCTCGGGCAGCTCGATGAGCGCGAGATCGACACCCGGTGCGTACGCGACGACCTTCGCCTCGATGCGGTCGGCCGACTGGTAGGGCTGGACGTAGACCTGCGTGGCGTAGGCGACGACGTGTGCGTTGGTGAGGATCTTGTTGCCGGCGATGATCATGCCGGTGCCCGACCCCTCGCGCGGGGCTTGTTTGCGCCAGGGCTGGAAGACGCTGGGCAGCTTCGCGGTAGTGTGGATCTTGACGACCGAGTTGCGCAGGTCGGGCTTGGGCAGCAGCTGCGCGTGGATGCTTGGACTGACGAGGATCAGGCCGGCCAATGCAAGCAGTGCGAATAAGGGAGAACAGCGAGGGGTAATACGCAAGGTCATGCTCCAGCGGTGGGTGAACCCGGACGGAGCAAGTATAGCTGGGATGGTGGGTTGCCCGGTACGGCAGCGCCTAGTTCAGCTCTTCGTCAAACGAGTAGGCCACCATCTTCTCGCCGGGGTCCTGCTCGGCGATCTCGGAGAGCTCGTCCAGTGCCGCGGCGGTTTTGTCCGCGTCCTTCGGCTGCTGGAGCTTGATGTTCCACTGCACGTTGCCGCAGCTGCTGCAGGCGTGGGCGAGCAGCGGGCGGAGCTTCTTGTAGTTGCCGAAGATGTCCTTCTCGCCGGCGACGGGCGACCAGCCCACCGCGTTGTGGCCGGAGAATACTTTGATTGGTTGAAGCTCTTTCGAGCCGCAGGCACTGCATTTCATACTGGGACCCCATAGTTAGATAGGAAACGAACGGACACCAGGATAGACGCCCGCCGGGTCGTCTCGGTTGCAGTTTTACCGAAATAAATTGTTGTAAATCGTATAGATGACAGGCTTTGGGGGCTCTTAGCCGTTATCCGATTGGAGTACAGCCAGGAGCTTGCGCGTCGCATCGCCCCGGTGGCTGATGGCGTTCTTGTCCGCCGGGGACAGCTCGGCGCTGGTGCAGCCCCGGGCTTCAAGCCAGAACAGCGGGTCGTAGCCAAAGCCGTTGGTACCGCATCCGGCGTAGGCGTGATGGATATCCTCGGCCTGATCCGGCGTGATGATCCGGCCCTCGAACGTGCCACGCACCTGGACCGGCTCACGCAGATCGTTGGGCCAGGCGACCGCGACGGCGCAGACAAACCGCGCGGTACGCTGATTGGCCGGCGTGTCGCCGAGCGCTTTCAAGAGCTTCTTGTTGTTCGCCGGGTCGACGACGTCGCGCCCGCCGGTGACGCCAGAGTAGCGTGCGCTGATCACGCCGGGGGCGCCGCCGATCGCATCAACCTCGAGCCCGCTGTCGTCGGCCATACAGGGCTTGCCCGATGCTTTGGCGTAGTAGCGTGCCTTGAGCAGCGCGTTGCCTTCGAACGTGTCCCGGTCTTCGACCGGTTCGGGCACATCGACGCCCGCGTCCTTTAACGACGTCAATCCAAGGTCGGCCCCAGCCTCATTCACGACGGCCATGATCTCATCGATCTTGTGCGGGTTGGAGGTAGCGATGAGGAGTTTCATTCTTTGTAAGCCTTTGCAACTTTCCACAGAGGGCACGGAGGCCACAGAGTAATGGATTTGGTTTTGATCCCCTATGCCTTGCTCTGTGGCCTCCGTGCCTCTGTGTCCTCTGTGGAAAAGCTCTGAACCGCATCAAGCGACGGCCCGCTGCAGCGCGAAAGTCCCCGTGATCACAGGCGACAGCGCCGCGACCGAATAGACCGTGTAGACGTGCGTCCCGCCGTTCCAGAACCAGAAGCAGGCGAGGAAGACGCCCAGTAGCGCGACGCCCATGCCCAGGAAGTACGCCAGTTCGCTCTTGGGCGCCTTGAGTGACGCCCCCACCGCTGCTGCGCCTAACAGGCACGCGGGCAGGATCGTCATCAGCGTCAGCATGGGGAGTTGCGCGGTCATGGCAGGCTACATATTCCACCATTCCAGGTCGATCTCCGGGAAGATCACATCGTGGATGTCGGCGTCGGCGATCTCGTGCTTCTCGACCTCCGTCAGCCCGCCGAGGTACGCCGAGTCGGCTTGGACTTTTTCGGCGATGTCCATGATGGTTTCGAAGCGGGTCACGTTCTGCATGAACCGCTTGATGCCGTAGTCCACCGCCTGGCCGCGCCGGATCACGAACGGCCAATCGCTCGCCTGCATCAGCAGCAGTTGTCGGCCGGCCTTCTCAAGCAGCTCCCTGAGCTTCTCGCTGCCCTTCTCACGCCAAGGCATCTCGTTCAGCGAGCGGCCGAAGTTCGTTTCGCAGCGGTAGAGGATGTCCCACATCCAGTTGACCTGGTCGTTGGTCCAGACGCGGTGGTCGCCCTCCTCGCCCCACGAGCCCTCGGGCATGGACACGACCTTGTCGGTGAACGTCGAATCGAGGTATTCGCTGGTCGTGACGACGTCGATCTCGGGGATCGCGTTGAGCGAGAGCATAACGTCGCGGAGGAACTGCGGGCCTTCGAACCACCAGTGGCCGTACAACTCGGCGTCGAAGGTGCAGACGACGACGCCCTTCTTGCCGGTCTGTTCCTTGTAGGCGTACAGCCGCTGCTTGATCATGTCGCAGAAGTGGCTGGCGTGCTGGTGGAGCTTGGCCTCGGTGTCTTGGGGGTAGTACAGGTGCTTGTCGCCGAGGTCGACCTTGTTGCCGGTGATCTTCCAGTAGCGGAGGCCGCGCTTCGGGCCCCATGCTTTGTGGAACTCGAGGTACTCGCCCGACGCCGGGTAGCCGAAGTCGCCGGACCACACCTGCTCGCAGGCGACCTGGTCGCGCGCGAACGCGATCGCCCGGCCCAGCCCGGTGCCATCACTATTCACCCAGTGCGCCTCGTTGACCGACCGCCAGCCGCGGTTGGCGTATTTCTCCGCGTCTTCCCAGCCGACCTTGTGCCACTCGTCGTTGTCGAAGACGTACTCGCTCTTGCAGCCTTCGATGAGGTGGTTCTCGACGAAGAAGTGCGTGATGCCCTCGTCGGCGACGAGGTGCTCGATGCCGACGCGGTAGTCCTTGTGCCCCCAATTGATCGGCGGGGTCCATGGCCCGCCGGGCCGATACGCACACTCGGGCAGCCACATCCCCGTCGGCTTAAAGCCAAGGATACGCTCGCTGCTCGCGACACCCGCGCGGATCTGCGCGCGGATCGAGGCGTCTTCAAAGAGCAGCGGCATGTAGCCGTGCGTCGCGTTGGAGGTGATCAACTCGACGTAGCCCTTGCCGCCTTCTTTCTGATTGCTGCGGTCGGCGAAGGCCTTGGGGATGTCGCGGTCGATGTCCTGGAACTGCGCGAGCAGGCCGGTGTAGAACGTCTCCCACCGCTGGGCCAGGTACAGCAGGTGGCCGTTGTCCATCGCTTTGAACTCGGCCTGGTCCTCGCGGGCCTTCTCCGCGCGGTCGTTGAGGTAGTGCTCAAAGCCCTTCTTGAAGTGCTCGTGGCTGAGCTGCTCGAGGAGGACGGGGGTGAGCCCCATGGTGATCTTGGGGTTGCCGTTGAGAAACGCGCACTCGTCGAGCATCGCGAGGATGGGCAGGTAGGTCTCCGCCGCGGCCTCGTAGAGCCAGTCCTCGCCGTGCGGCCAGGTGCCGTGGCGCAGGACGTACGGGAGGTGGCCGTGCAGGACGAGGCAGAAGCTGCCGATGGATTCGCTCATAGCGTCATGGTACCAGCCGGCCCGTCACCGATGGCCCCACCGACCCGCCTGCCCCGCAACGACAACCGCCAAGCCCTGCGATGTGACACAGAGCGTGTAGGTCACGTCCCTTCGATGCCAGGCCCTGCCCCCCCCCGCGCACAACCGGCACGCCGCAGCGAACGCGCCCCTTCAAGCCGGGTCGCCTTTGGCCGCCCCGCCGAACACCCCGCCCCATCACTCAAGCCCCAACCCCAGCTCCCGCGCGCACAAAACGCCCGGCAGCCCCTCCCCGCAACGCTTACAACACAACGCACAGCCGCTCCCAAACCCCCGCCGACCGCACCCGTGCACCGCGTGTGTCAGCGACCCCCCGCCCCCGCCCTGCGCTGCGGCAGCCGCCCCAGCACGCCCGCCACCAAGCCCCCGACATAAACCGCCACCCCACCAACACCGCCGGTCCCACGATCAACACCACCCGCGTCAGAAAGATGCGGCGGTGAGGAGGGTTCGGTCATAAAACGAACGATGACCACGAACCCTACCACCACGCAGAAAGCCCGAGGGGTGCCGGCCAAAACGTATCGCACGCCGCCGCTGGCTGGACGATAAACTCTGGCCAAAACTGCCCCGGCAGCGTTGCTGGGGCATCCAAACAAGAACTGCCAGATTGAGCATGATGAGACCCGAGATCAAACACATACTCGCACTCACGCTTCCGACAACAACCGCCCGCTCGTTGGCCGCCGCTGAGGTAGCGGTGCATCCAGACGCAGCCCGCCGAAAAAAGGTGGCCCCCACCTTCTTCTTTCTCCCTTTTTTCCTGCTCCTGCTCTCACTCGCGGGCTGCGGTGTGGCGCATCAACGATCCGGCCATGCGCATTCCCACGACAACACCCAGGCGTGTGACGCGATTACGCCGCCGCACGCCCACGATGGGGCCCGGACCGGCCGGGAATCGGTCGTGCCTTTGCCGAAGGCCGTCGGGCCCCTAACCCGTGAAAAAGCGGCTTATTGGCAGGGCGTGATGATGACTCACTACCGCGAGAGCAACACCGCCAAGCAGCTTGAGGCCATGCTTGACGCGAACGAGATCGTCCGCGATGGCGACCGTATGCCCATCGACATCCAGCTCCGCTGGGACGAAGGCACCCCCAAGCCAGATGCCGGCTACCCCGCCTACATCTCTATGCACGGCGGTGGCGCGTTCCCCGCTGAGCGAAACGACAGGCAGTGGGCCATCCATCAAAAACGCTACCCGGCCTTACGCGGGCTGTACATCTGCCCACGCGCGGCCCGTAACACCTGGGACCAATGGCATGAACAACACATGTGCGGCTTGATCGATACCCTCGTCCGTGCCCTGCTCCTGCGCGACGACATCGACCCCGACCGCATCTACCTGACGGGCTTCTGCTCCGGGGGCAACGGCGTGTATCAACTCGGGCCCATCCTCGCCGATCGCTGGGCCGCCGTCTCTGCGACCAAGGGCATTCCAGAAGGCCCGCCGCTGGAGAACCTCCGTAACTGCCCGATCGATATCCAGTGGGCCGAAGACGACCCCGACACGATCGACCGCCCAGGCATGAACCGCGCAACGGTCAACGAACTCTACGACCTGCACAACGCCGACCGCGGCGGCTACACCTTCCGCGAACTGGAACACTGGAAACAAGGCAAGTCCGTTAACGACCAATCCACCATCAAATGGCTCGCCCGCCACACCCGCGACCCCTACCCCCACCGTATCGTCTGGGTGCAGAACAGCAACACCCGCGAATCCTCCAACCCCCTGCGCCACACCTTCTACTACCTCGCCATCAGCCCCGACGAAACTTGGGACGGCACCGGCCCTGACCGTATCACCGCCGACCTCGACGCCGCCAACAACGCCATCCACCTGACAGCGGCAGGTTACGACAAAGTCATGCTCCGTCTCAACGACGCCATGCTCGATTTAGACGCTGACATCACTGTCACCCTCAATGGCCAGACCGTCCACGATGGCCCCGTCGAGCGCCGCCTCGAAACGATGACAAAAACCCTCCAAGAACGCGGCGACGCCCGCTACATCTTTTCGGTGGAGTTCGTGCTGCCGGTGCCAGCCAGGCCCTAGAAAGAAACGAGGGGGCAGGTCGCCGCGAACGATCCGACGCACGTAACGGCCTGTCTATTAAGCGGCGCACTCTGGCCCAAGCGGCCTTCGAGGGATGGGCGGCGAACAACGCCCAATTCGATGGGTATCACACAACCCCTGCCTTCAAGGCCAAACATACTCCAGCTCCACGAACACCGGCGCATGGTCGGACGCCACCGGCTCGTCGAGGACTTGAGCATCGATCACGCGCCAGAGGCTGGCCGGTTGGACGAAGACGTAGTCGATGTGCATCATTGGCTCGGCCGCTGAGTACGTCGGCTTGGCGTTCCCGAGGGCTGTGGCGGTATCGACCCAGTTCGCGTCGATCATCGCCTTGTACGGGACCGAGTCGGGCGTGAAGTTGAAGTCGCCGGCGAGGATGTAGAACTGCCTGGGACTCGATAAGAGATGCTCATTCACCTGATGAACCTGAGCGAGCCGCGTCTCGGCGGATTGATGGCAAAGGTGGGTGCCGCCGAACGGCACGCTAGGTTTGCCTTCACCCCACGGCTTGAACTCACCGATGGCAAGCGCGCGTGGCTCTTGGCCCGGTTGGGCGGGCAATGGGATCGTCTCCGCATCGGCGATGTCGTTTTCTACTTTGGTCAGGATCGCGTTGCCGTACCCGCTGCCTTGGAACGGCATCGCCAGGCTCAGCGGTGACCCACCCGGGCAGGTAGTCGGAGGTTGGATCGCAGCGCCTTGGTTGCGTCGATGATCTCTTGGGCCGTGTAGCCGCGGTTGTCAGGCACATCCAGCGGGGCTCCGGCATCGATCAGCAATTGCGCCATCTTGACATCTCTCCCACTTAGGGCGAGGTGTAACGGTGTCTGATCTTTGCGGTTTTGAACACCCAGATCGGCACCCGCTTCAATCAGCTTTTCCGCACAAACCCTGGAACGTACATACTTGAAGTGCGCCGCGCTGGTGATCAGTTCATGCAGTGCAGAATTCCCGTTGTGATCAACAGGGTTCAACTCGATGCCGTTGCGGATCAGCGCGTCTGCGACATCCCGGTACTCCGCCTCGGTAAAGCGGTCGGTCCCGCGGGTATCAATCGTGAACCAAGGCGATCGCTCTGCTCCTGCGGCATTCGGGTCTAGCTCGCGGTCAAGCAGTTCAACCACAAGGTCGGCCGGGTACTCCCCTTTGACCAGACAGAACGTACGCAGCGCTTCGTCTTGAGCGGCGCGATCCATCGCACCCGGATCGGCGCCCCGGCTGAGAAGATCGCGAACGATCTCTTCATTGGTGTAATACGGGTAGCTCCGATCTGCGCGGATCGCGGCCTGCAAGGGGGTCATCCCGTTGCTGTTCGCTTGATCGAGGTCTAGCTCCCCAGAACTCAATAGCACTGGTACCCGCTCGGGGTAATGTGCGATCGCGGCAGTCAGGGCATCTGCATTATGGCTACTTTGGGATTGGCAGCCCAACACGATCGGTAACAAGGCGGAAACGGCTAAGAAACGTAGTACCATGAGATTGGCCCTCGGAGTAATGGCATAGGAAATAGGATTATACGCGCTGTCCACTCATTGCCGATATCTTTCTCATGCCTGACCTCGACCCCACGACCGCTTGGACCGACACGACGACCCCGCTGGCGCTGGCCGGCAAACGCCTGCACTTCGTGGGCATCGGCGGGTGCGGGATGTCCGGGCTGGCACGGATGGCGGCGAAACAAGGCGCGACCTGCACCGGCACAGACATGAGCGAGTCCGACACGGTCGCGACCTTGCGCGAGTCTGGTATTGCCGTGTCGCTGGATCAGAGCGGGGCCGCCCTTCCGGGGGCTGACGAGCTAGACATGCTCGTCATCAGCGCCGCGATCAAGCCGACGCACCCCGAGGTCGTCGAGGCGACCCGGCGCGGTGCGGATGTGGTGAAGTACGCCCAGCTGCTCGGCCGGCTCATGGTCGGACGCGTCGGCGTTGCCGTCGCCGGGACGCACGGCAAGTCCACCACCACCTCCATCCTCAGCCACATCCTCATCCAGACCGGGCTGGACCCGTCTTTCATCGTCGGCGCCCACTGCGAGCAGATCGGCGGCGGCGTCCGCGTCAGCGAAAAGCAAGGCCCGGACGAGGTCCTCGTCGCCGAGGCCTGCGAGTACGACCGCAGCTTCCACAACTTTTACCCGACCCACGCGGCGGTCTTGAACGTCGAGGCCGACCACTTGGACCTGTATTCGTCGATCGATGAGATCGTCGAGGCGTTCAAGGTCTTCGCCAAGCGGGTGCCCGGCAACGGCTCGCTGCTGATCCATCACGAGTCGTCGCACCGCCTCGAGATATGCTCGGGTTTGGACGCGAAGATCGAGACGGTCGGCTTCATGCCCCAGGCCGACTGGCGCGTCGGCGTACGGATGGGCAACGTCCGCCTGCACCACAAGGACAAGCCCGTCTGCGAGTGGGTCAACCCCATGCCCGGCGACCACTTCGCCTACAACGCCGCCGTTGCCGCGATCACCGCGCGGCGGCTCGGCGCACCGTGGGACGGCATCGCCAAAGCCATCACGTCCTTCACCGGCCTTGATCGCCGCATGCAGACCCTGGGCCAGCGGTCCATCCCCGGCGGCTCCGTCACCGTCATCGACGACTACGGCCACCACCCCACCGAGGTCGACACCACCCTCCGCGCCCTAAGCCAGCACCACGACCCCAAGCGGCTGATCTGCGTCTTCCAGCCGCACCAGCACTCGCGGACGCGCCACCTCATGGAGCAGTTCGCGACAAGCTTCACCGAGGCCGACATCGTGATCGTGCCGGAGATCTACTTCGTGCGCGACTCGGAGCAGGAGCGGCACGCCGTGACGTCGGGCCACCTGGTCGAACGCCTGCGCAGACAAGGCGTCACCGCGATGCACCTGCACCCCTTCGAAGCCATCGTCGAACAACTCGAACTCATCACCCGCCCCGGCGACCTGGTCGTCACTATGGGCGCGGGGGATGTGTGGAAGATCGGGCGGGCGTACCTGGGCGAGGATTTCTAATTTATTGCTCACCGCCACCGGTTGTGTATCAGAATCGTATTGGGCACGGTGGTCTCTGGAACAACGTGATACTTCTCAAGCCCCTGCAGGTAGAGGCCGGTCGAGGGGCCGCCGTCTAGATTCAGCACGCGATCAAATCCTTTAACGCCGAGTTTGTTGGGGTGCTGGGTCAAGATCTCGGACAGCTCGTATAGCGTGCATGGCGTCGTGGAGATGAAGACGATCTCGCCTGAACGTGTTTGGCCGATTGCGGTACGTTTGGCCTTTTTCAGGTCGTTCGACTTAATCCCCGCCTTGCCGCCCGGGTCAACGATGAACGGCCCTGCCTGAATTGCGCTTTTGATGGAATCATCTGGCCGGTAGGAATCGCGTGGGATGAGCTGAACCCCCCCGTCCTTATCGATCACGAAGACTCCCGAGAGAGCGGGTTGCTTGCTGATCTCTGAAACTGTCTGCCCGTCTTTTACAACGAGGCCAACTGGCTGGAACGACGCATCGAAGTACCCCCCATTGATCATCACGGCCGCGTCTTGCCGTGTTGCGATCGAGAGAAATTCTCTTGGGTTGGATGCCTGATTCAAGCTGCCAAAATCGATCGCAAGTTTGTTGTTTTCTGGATTGCATCGAACAGCCGTGATCCTGACACCTACAGAATCCGGATGCTCAAACGCGGCAATCACCATTTCCACCTGGTCGGAAACGCGTTGGCGGTCGAGCTGTTCGCCTGACCATCGTTGTGTGCTCCAGAACCAGTAGCCAGTCCCCGCAATCAGCAGGACAACAGCGAGAAGCACGAAGACACGTATACGCGGCATGCTCGCAGTCTAGAGCATCTTGCGTCCTTGTTGACACGATGCCTTGGCTCCCTCTCCCTTTTAGGGAGAGGATTGGGGTGAGGGTCTGGCGTTGTCTTTACAATGAAATACAGGACAAGCCGCGGTCTGCTTCATGCCCGACCCTCATCCCCCGCCTTCTCCCTAGAAGGGAGAAGGAGCCCGAGCCATGCCAGAAAAGAGGCAAGAGGCTCTAATCAAGATTGCTGACTAAGCAGATTGTTGGGCTCGATTACCTGGCCCCGCACGCACCGGGTGGTCATGCAACTCGGTGCCGCATTCCGGGCATTGATCGCTTTGCTTGTTCGCACGCAGGTCGTAGAAGCAGTTCGCGCAGTGCCCGGCCAGGACGAGTTTGCGCTGTTTCACGCCGTGGATCAGCCAGCGGATACATGCGGCGATGATCGCGACCACCAGCAGGTCCGCGAGCAGCGCGAACCATAGCGGCAGGAAGGCGTGCGCGAGGATCAGGCTTGCCGTAATCGGCCAGACGCTGAAGACGACGCAGAACACGCGCAGGACGCGGCGCTGCTCCTGCGGGGTCCACTTGTGCTTGAACCGGCTGCGCGGCAGGGTCGAGATCGTTACGCCTATCGCGACCTCGAACGTGATCACGCCTAAGAAGATCAGGCCCAGCGGGGCGAGCGTCACCAGCAGCGCGGGGTCTTTCAGGATCGCCAGGATGGGAGTCCACTCGTTCACCGCGTCATCCTAGCGCACGCGTGCAGGGTTAGCCGGCGGGAGAACAACCACGGCGCATACCGGCGGGACAAGCCCGCCGGCTAACGGCTTACTCCGGCTCACCCACATCGACCTTGGACCAATCGATCTCGTCGCGAGAGTGGACGTACTCGTCCAGCAGGGCCTTAGCCTTCTCGAGGTCGCTCGCGTGGACAAGCACCTTGACCCGGCCCGGGGCCTCGGCGCGGAAGCCGGCGGTCAGGATCCCGGCGGGCTCGGCCTGGACGCCCTCTCGCTTGAGCTCGTCGGCGATCATCGTCGCCTCGACTTCGGTCGGGAAAAAGGCGAGCGTTACGATGTTGTCGTCGGTTTCTTGCATGGCTGTATTGTCGCACGATAGCGCGGTGAAAACAATGGGCAGCCGTCGGGCAACCCCCCCACGGTCGAGCGTCGGGTGTGTGTTGCCCCTC
>JAHQVV010000186.1 GCA_019634195.1 Phycisphaeraceae bacterium
CCCGCCCCAACCACCAGCACATCGGTAAAGATCTGCGGCAGCAGCGTCGCGCGGAACGGGATCAGGTATCGGCGTTCGGAGAAAGGCATCGTGTGTGGGCTGGGGTCTAGGGGTTGGGGGGCAGTCGCAACGGCGTGTTGTGGCGTCAGCGAAGTAGAGTCAATCAAGTCATTCGGGGTTCATATCAAGGCAATCGCAAATGCATCATTGTCGCCCCGGCCCCAGACCCGAAACCCCAGACCCTACTCAAGCACGCCTGCGCCCGAGAAATCGGTCCTGGGCAGCGGGACGTAGTTGTCGTACAGCAGCTTGCGCAGCTCGCCCTGCGGTTCGAAGATGATTTGGCCATCGACCGTGACGCGCTTGCCCGGCAGGTTCACGCCCGGCACCGCCGCGGCCAGCGTCACCTTTGTCTGCCCGTTCCTCGGCAGCGCCGCGTAAGGCCGATCCGTGAGCTCAAAGCTGCCGCCCCCCACCACATCGACCCGGTAGCTCACCGTCGGCATAGGCAGCTCTTCATCATTCGGGTTCACGATCAGCAGATCGAACAGCACCCGTGCGCCACCCTCGGACACCTCGTCCAGCCGGACATCTGTCACCACGACCTCGGGCCGGGTGATGCCGATGTTGCAGCCGGTACAGGCGAGCGACAATATGAGTAAACAAGCGAGTCGAAGCATCCCCATATGATACGCCATGCTAGGCTGATCGGCGACACAATGAGCCAGCCCATTGGACACAAAAAGGCACAAGAAGGACAAAAGCCAAGGCCTTCCTTTTGTGGCTAACTTGCATCGGGGATCGGCTCGCCGCCGGCTTCCATGATGCCCTTGGCCTTGGGGAACAGCAGCGCCGCTTCGACGAGCATCCAGGCTTCGAGGATCAGCGTCGCGATGGCCATGGCGACCAGCGGGATGTTGATCGTGTCGCTTGCGAACCACTGCTGGAGCTGCAGCACCATCGCCCAGGCGGGTATGACGATCATGAAGCCTAGGGGTAGTGCGACGAACCAGATCGCCTTGCCGCGTCGCCAGAGGTAGAAGGTGATGACCAGGAACGCGAGCCCGCCGAGCAGTTGGTTGGTCGCGCCGAACATCGGCCAGAGGATCAGGCCGCCCTTGCCCGCGTTGGCGACGGACCACTCGCTACCGGGGGCGGGCATCGCGGCGATCGCCCCGGCGACGAGGATCGCGAAGATCGTTGCGCCGTGTTTGTTGGCCAGCCAGGTGATGGGGTTCAACAGATTAAGAGTGGGATAAGAGGAGGTGGGATGGGCGTCCCGCCCGTCATCAAAGTTATCTGCAACCGAACCGACGGGCGGGACGCCCATCCCACCAGAATTTTGATGCACCGTGCCACACTCGGGGCAGTCCCCCGACTCGTTGCCGGTCAGGTCGTAGCCACATTCAAAACAATCGCTCGGCCCGCGCTTGGGCAGCAGCGTCCTCGCCAACTCCTGCACGACGTAGCGCTGCAGCCGGCAGGCCGTGTCCAGTGTCGTCCCCGCAAACGACGCGACGAGCACGCCCATCAGCGCGACGGCGATCCCGGCGGGGATGCCCATCGCCTTGAGGAAGTTCGCCGAGCCATCGACGAAGGCCGCGACTTTGGTCGCGAGAGCGCCCGCGGCGGACCAGGAGGAATAGCGATTATGCCATGCTGCTGAACTAGTCAATTGAGTATCAATTGTGAACTCAGAATCCACATTTACTACAATCGAGCTTAATTCATCAACAACTCCAGGCGTTAATTTGACATAGGGAATACCGTTATCCCAACGATACCAGTTTTCCCCTATCGTAAAGTCAACTATTTGCGCACGCGCTTCAACAAGCCCCTTTTCATTATGTTTTGTAGCGATGACAAGCCTCTCGCTAGAGCCTGCTCTGTCATCCAAAAAATATGGTGTAAAACTATATAGATTATTTGTCGGGCCTTGTTTCAAAGGATCGACAGAAGAAGTTTTGAAATGTACCCCCAACCCCAACCCCGCGCAACACGCGAGGATGACGAGGGTGGCTAGGAAACCTTCGGTGAGCATGGAGCCGAAGCCAACGAATTGGGCATCCTTTTCGTTTTTGAGTTGTTTGCTGGAGGTGCCGGAGCTGACCAGGCAGTGGAAGCCGGAGATCGCGCCGCAGGCGATGGTGATGAAGAGGAAGGGGAAGATCATCGGCGCATCCGCCGGGTCCCACTGCACCATCGGCGCGGCGAACTCGAGCGGCTGACGCTCGGCCCCCTCGACCGGCGGCGCGCCACCCACAAACGCGGCGACGCACAGGCCGACGGCGATCAGGCCCAGTGCCGAGACGAGCTGCAGCGAGTTGATGTAGTCGCGCGGCTGGAGCAACAACCACACCGGCAGCACGGACGCGATGTACGAGTACACCAGCAGGATGCCGACCCAGGCGATGATGGGCAGTTCTTCGCAATAGGTATTGAATGCGCCCAGCGGGCCCCAGTCGCCGAAGACGACGGTCAGGTACATCACGCCCAGCGCAAAAAGCGACGGCAGCAGCAAGCCCACGCCCTTGCGGTGCAGGCAGACGCCGATAACGACGGCGATGGGGATCTGAACGAGGCAGGGGAAGATCGCCGCGGGGTATTGCTTGAACACCGCGGCGATGACCAGGCCGAAGATCGCGATGACTATGGTCAGTGCCAGGAACAACACGAACAAAAACAGCAGTCGGACACGTTTGTTGAGCAGCCGCCCGGAGATCTCGCCGACGGTCTGGCCGTTGTTGCGCAGTGAGACGACCAGCGCGCCGAAGTCGTGGACCGCGCCGATGAAGATCGAGCCAAACACGACCCAGAGCAGCGCGGGCAGCCAGCCCCACATGACGGCGATGGCCGGGCCGACGATCGGGCCGGTGCCTGCGATGGAGGTGAAGTGGTGGCCGAAGACGACAGACTTAGATGTCGGGACGTAGTCGTTGTCGTCGCGGAGTTTGACCGAGGGACAGACGGCCCCGGCGGCGAGGTTAAAGACCTTTGAGCCCAGCCAGCGGCCGTAGGTGTGGTACGCGATGATGAAGGCAACGCCAGCGGCGACGGCGATGAGCAGGACTTGCATGGGGGTAGTTTACTGGCGGCTTGTTTTTTAGCCACAGATGGCACAGATTGACGCAGATTCAAGGCAAATCACGGAGGACACAGAGGCACAGAGGTCACGGAGGAAGGCAGAACAAAAAAACATTGCCTTGCTCTGTGACCTCCGTGACCTCTGTGCCTCCGTGGGCTCTGTGAAAAGATGGGGTTTAGTCCTGCATGGATTCAGCGAGTTCGAGTCTTAAGGCTTCGACGGTGTTTTGGAGGTGTCCCAATGCTTCTTTGGGTTTCAGTTTGAGGAGTTCTTCGGTCTCGATCGGCTTGCCGTATTGGCACGCGATTCGGCCGAAAGGTTTAGGGAGTTTTTGGGTCCTTGGCCAGGCGTCGTAGGCGCCTTCGAGGGCGACGGGGATGATGGTGGGCTTAGCGCGTTTGATGATGAGCATCAGGCCGGGCTCGAAGGGTTCGGTCTTGCCGGTAAGGGTGCGGGCGCCCTCGGGGAAGATCAGCAGCGCGTGTTCTTGTCTGAGGACCTCGATACACCGCTTCATGGTCGAGGCGTCGGGGTTGTCCTGGTCAACGGGGATCGCGTTGAGTGTGTCCATGATGAGGCCCAACGCTTTGCTGTTCCAGAGCGTGGCTCGGGCCATGGCGTAGAACTGGCGGTGGGACGAGCCGATGCCGACGATGATGGGGTCGAGCATAGACTGGTGGTTGCTGACAAAGAGGACCGGTCCGGTGCGCGGGATGTTGGCTTGGCCGAAGAATCGGAAGCGGTAGCTGAACGCGAACCAGACGACGCAGAACGCGTGGCAGAGGTGCCACCAGATGATGCGGCGGATGGGGTGGCCGGGTTGTCGTTGTTTGAGGTCGCGGAGCATGTGTGATGGATTATCGTTTATTTTTATCCGGCGGGACCGAGTCGTTGAAACATCACTCTGCTCTGGGCGCTGCCCTGCCTGATCCAGGCATTGGCTTGTCTTGCCTAGAAAGAGCCTGCCGCCCCGCATACCGCGATCGGGAGGAAGAGCATCCACTGCGGCAGCGTCAAGGCATTCTGCCGCTTAAGAATGGCAAGCAGCCCGCTCCACGCGGCAAAGGCCGCCGCCAAGACGGTTGCGAGCCGGGCGAGGTCGATGGCTGCGGCCTGGCTCGCCGGGAGCGCGAAGCAGGCGGCGATGACGATCGTTACCAGGTGCCAGCAGTAGTAGTTGGTGTATTTCGCCTCGGGGCCGAGCTCAGACTCGAGCAGTGGGCGTGCCACAGCCCGGCCGCCAGCGGTGACGTGGATGACCAGCGTCAGGACCGAGAGGAGCGATGCTGCATAGAGCCAGTACATGCGGGGTCTCCAGTAACCGTCAGGTGCCCGCGACGGCGTGATCGCCTGTCAATGAGGTCGCCGCGGTTTAGACACGCATGCCGACTTTGACACGGACGTTGTTTTCCAGAAGGTCGAGCACCGCGTCGAGCGGCATGTCGGATGTATCGATCTTGATGGCGTGATCGGGGCAGATGAGCGGGCCGTCGGGCCGGGTCGAATCCTTGCGGTCGCGGTCGATGATGTTCTTGCGGATGGCGTCGAGTTGGACGGGTTTGCCCATCTCACGGAGCTGGTCGGCGCGGCGCTGGGCTCGGACGGCCGAGGACGCGTCGAGGTAGAACTTGACCTCCGCCTCGGGGAAGACGATCGACCCCTGGTCCCGGCCCTCGGTGACGAGGCGCGGATGCTCCCGGCCGATGCAGCGCTGCTCTTGGACAAGGACCTGGCGGACGCCGCCGATCGCGGCGACGTCGCTGACAGCGTCGGTGACATCGCGGTCGCGCAGGCGGTCGGTGACGTCTGCGCCGCGTGCGTAGAGCCTTGGCGGGTCGGTCGCCCAGTCGAAGCGCAGCGGGCAGTTACGGGCCAGCTCGGTGACGTAGTAAGGCTCGTTGGGGATGTCGATGCCGCGCTCGATGGCTTTGGCGGCGACACCGCGGTACATCGCGCCGGTGTCGAGGAAGTCCAGGCCGAGGCGCGCGGCGAGTTGGCGGGCGAGGGTGGACTTGCCAGAGCCGGCCGGGCCGTCGATGGTGACGATCAGGTGGTCGGCCGATGGGTTGGTGGAATCGTCAGCGGTCACGGGCGGATCATAACGGATCGGACCAGACGCTTCGTGGACTCAGCGTCGGCGTTTGGCTTGTGGATTACGGGTTGTCGTGAAGCTGATCGTGCCAGCCCTGGACGAGGTCGCGTTTGAGGAAGAAGTAGTACATGGTGCCCTCGACGGCGAGCTTGCCGGCCTCGGATTCCGCGGCGGGCCCGATGCCGAAGTAGAAGTCCGCTCGGCCTGGGGCGCGGATGGCGCCGCCCGCGTCCTGGTCGAAGACGAGCTGCTGGATCGGCTCGATCGGGCCGGTGCGGTTTTGCGTGCCGGTCTTGACGAGGACCATTGCGCCGGGCGGGTAGACCTCTTTGTCGGTGGCGAGCGACCGCATGGCGTTGACGCGTACGCCCAGCGCCCCGCCGGGCCACTGCTCGGGGTTCTCGTACTCTTTGAAGAAGACGAACCGGTCGTTGCGGGCGATGTATTTCTCCAGCTCCGCGGGGTTGTTCAGGAAGAACTGGCGGATGGTCGGCATGGAGACGGTGTTCTTGTCGAGCTTGCCGTCCTTGATGAGTTCTCGGCCGATGGACGTGTACTTGAGCCCGTTGGTCCCGGCATGGCCGATGTAGAGCGTGTCGCCGTTGGTGAGATCGAGCTTGGCGCTGCCGTTGACCTCGATGGTGTAGGCGTCGAGGCGCTGAGGCAGGTAGACCAGTTCGGTGCCCTCGAGTAGTTTTTGGGTCTCGATCTCGCTTCGGGTGTAGTAAGGGACGACCGCGCCGGCAACGGCCCGTCCAAAGACCTCGCCGGTGATCGGATCGGACTGCAAGTCGTCCGGGCGTTTGTACAACGGGTACTGGTATTCGCCGGTGCGTTCTAAGGACGCGGTGAACTGCGGCGAGTAGTAGCCGGTGAAGAGGACGACGCCCTGCTTGTTCCAGCCGACGGTTTGGTAGACGTCAAAGAGGCTGTCGATCTGAGCGGCGGCTTCCTCGGTTGTGGCGCTGCTCTCGACGAGGTAGAGGAGCGTCTGCGCGCTGACTTTCGCGTGGACGTGGCTGATGCCGCTGACGTCGGGCTTGAAGTAGGTCTTGCTCGAGGGCTTGTCATACCATCCCGCGCTAAGCCGGAGCGACTCGACAAAGTCTGGGTCGGCCAGCTGCCCGGCCAGGGACTTGATGTCGGGGCGTTCGGCCGAGTCGGTGACCAAGCGCAATGCTCGCTCACCGGGGCCTAACGGCCGGGTGTAGTCCGGCGGCGGTGGCGGCTGGACTACGCGCGGCGTGTTGCCCTGGCAGCCGACTACAAACAGCAGGATCAGGCAAGCCGGCCAGCGCGTGGCATGGGCATAAACAGGCAGGCAGCGGTGCAGCATCTAGGGCATCCTTTCCCAGGGCCTCGGGCTTCGTTGGAGCAGACTCGCGTTAGCCCGAGGGATTACGGCAGCGTGATCTGCTGCCCGACGGCGAGCTTTTTGGGGTCGACCGATGGGTTGGCCGCCGAGATATCACGCCACTTCTGGCCGTCGCCGTACTCACGCTGGGCAATAGACCAGAGGGTGTCGCCCTTGCGGATGGTATAGGTGCGTGAAACAGGCTGAGGCGGCAGCGGCTCGGGCTCATAGGCACCGGGGCCGGATACGTTGCCGGGGACTGGGTCCACCGTGCCGGGGTTGCCCTGATTGATCGCCACCGGCGGCAGCGGCTCGGGCTCGGTCGCGTAGTTCGGCGCGGGGACCTGTGAGACCGGCTCGGTGTCGGACTTACAGCCCACCAGCGCGACGGCGGCGAGCGAAACAGCAATCCATGCCTTATTCATGACGATGCTCCTGCATAGTTGGGGTGATCGAGCCCCTATTATGCGCGACCAGGAGTGATATGTCTTGTTGAACCGAACAGATCCTGGAGCGTGCTCTGTCCGGCGATAAGGAACGCGGCTCGTGCCTCACACCAGCTTCTGCCCAGGCAGCAGCGGAGGCATCGGGACGGCCAGCGAGTCCGCGACCGCACGCATCAGCTCGCCCTCACCACGGGTGACCTCGCCATCGGCGGCGATCGTCTTGGCACAGGCCCGGATCAGCTTCTGCTTCTCACGCGGGCTAGCCAGCATCAGTTCGTCCAGCGCCTTGCCGACCTCTTTGAGTTTGACCGACTTGCGGTCCTGCAGGTTGATCGAGCCGACACCGAGTTCGCCCGCGCCTGCGTCGAACGCCCCCTTCGCGTCGTCGGCTTCACGCTGGCCGATGTGCGCCAAGGCCGACAGAACGGTGCCGCACGGGCTGGTCAGCCCCCGGAGGTTGAAGTACCGGACCTTGGGCTCGGGCTGATGAACAAAGTGCAGGTCGAGGTGGCGGATCAGCAGGCGCTGCAGCACCCACTCGAACAGGTCCACTCGGCCGTCGGCCTTGATCAGCGCATCGACCTTCTTCTTGAATCGCTCGTAGACCTCGCCCGACATCTCGCGCAGCGCCGGGACCGCCATATCGATCAGCGGGAGGCGCGCTTCCTTCGGCAGGTCGCCGGCCTGCTCGGCAAGCTCTCTGGTCAACGCCGTCACCGCCGGGTCCGCGTGCTTGGCGATGAACTCGATCTGTTTAGCACGCACCTGAGCGTCCTTATCCAGCAGGACGGTGTAGATCACCGCGCGGGCGCTCTCCGGGTCGTGTGCCGCGTCCTTCATCGTCTGCGGGATGCGATCGAGCAACTCGTGCATGTACGAGACGTGCGTCGGGCTGACCTGGCCGATCTGATCGACAGCAGATTCTTTCGATGGGGCAGCGCCCCCCGCCGCGTCGGCGATGATCGCGCCACCGATGACCGCGCCGGGCAAGCCGCCGGGCATGCCGGGCAGCGCCGCAGCGTCGCCGGCCAATGGAATCGGGTCGAGCTTCTCCGGCTGGCGGTGCTTGGCCTGAGCTTGTTGTCGCTGGATGCGCTCGTTTGGGTCGGAGAATTCCCCGTTCCACGACGGGTCGATCCGCTTGATGCGTTCTTCCAGCGGTGGGTGCGTCGCGAACGGGCCGAAGCCCCAACTCGACATCGCGTTGGCGATGCACATGTGCCCGACTTCGTCGGCGTGGCCGTCTTTCAAGCTCGACCCCACCCCGCCGATGCGCTTAAGCGCCCCGCCGATCGTGTCCGGGTTGCGTGTGAACTGTACCGCCGAGGCGTCCGCGAGGTATTCGCGCTGGCGTGACACGGCGGCCTGGATCAGCCGGCCCATCAGCACACCGACACCGCCGATGATCAGCAGCGCCAGCCCGATCAGCGCCATCGCGATCGCGGCTTTAGCGTCTTTCTTCCGCCCACCGCTGCTGTAGAACCCGACCCGCAACAAGACGCGCCCGATCACCGCGATGGCGATGATCCCGAAGATCACGCCCATCAGCCGGATGTTCAGCCGCATGTCGCCGTTGAGGATATGGCTGAACTCGTGGGCAACGACACCCTGCAGCTCGTCGCGCGAGAGCTTCTCGATCGCCCCGCGTGTGATCCCGATGACCGCGTTGTCCGGGGAGTAGCCCGCCGCGAACGCGTTGATCGATGACTCGTTCTCCATCAGGTACACCGGCGGGACCGGCGTGCCCGACGCCAGGGCCATCTCCTCGACCACGTTCATGATCTTCCGCTCGTCCATGTCGCGGGTCTGCGGGTGCAGTAGTGTTCCGCCCATCATCTGCGCGACGGACTCGCCCCCGCCGCTGCGTAGGGAGACGATCTTGAAGAGCGAGCACCCGCCGACGACAACCAGGACCCCGACGAACGTCACCACGAACGTGCCCAGGTAGACCGCGGCGTCGGGCCCGCTGCTGGCATGCGCGTTGCTGTCCTGCCCGCCGATGATGACCACCAGCATGACGCCGTAGATCAGCAGCGTGATCCCCAGCACGCCCAGCGCGAAGAGCCCGACGAGGTACCCCGTTTTTTTCCGCGCCGCGTCCTGCTGTTCGAAGAAGTTGGAAGCCATGAGTCAATCGTTTAATTGAAAGGGAGGGCGAGGCTCCCGCCGAGCCGCGCGTGCCAGATGGCGTACGGCTCGGCGGGAGCCTCGCCCTCCCAAAATTATTTAGAACCTCAGAACGATACCTTCGGTGCTTCTTTCTCGGAAGGCTCTTCGATCTCGAAGTACTCGGCGTTGTCGAAGCCGAGCATGTTCGCAAAGAGCACGGGAGGAAACTGCTGCTTATAGGTGTTGTACTGGTTGCACGAGTCGTTGTATGCCTGCCGCGAGAAGGCGACCTTGTTTTCGGTCGTGGTCAGCTCTTCGCTGAGTTGCATCATGTTCTGGTTGGCCTTGAGGTCGGGGTACGCCTCGGCGACGGCCATCAGCCGGCCCAGCGCGCCGGTGAGCTGGCCCTCGGCCTGTGCCAGGGCTTGCATGTCCGCGCCCTTGGTTGGGTCGCCGTTGACGTTGATCTGTGCCTGCGTCGCCGACGCACGCGCTTGGAGCACGGCTTCGAGCGTTTCCTTCTCGTGGGACATGTAGCCCTTGGCCGTCTCGACGAGGTTCGGGATCAGGTCATGGCGGCGCTTGAGTTGGACGTCGATCTGCGACCAGCCGTTCTTGCAGCGCTCGCGGAACTTGACCAAGGCGTTGTAGATCTTGACGACCCAGATCACGAGGATCACTAGGACGATCAGGACGACAATCAGTGCGATCAGGCTACCAGTCATGGGTTGGACCCCTAAAGAGAAAATCAGAATCAGGCCGCTCGGTGTGGCGTGCGTAGTATGCCAAACAACCCGACCCGAGGGCCGGGAAACTCCCCCAGCACTATCGCAGATGCGGGAAGCTAACGCAAAAGTGTCCCTCGCTTGTACGGCAAAACGCCTACGCCTGTCTTGGGCTCATCCGAAAGAGATGCCAGCCAGCAGCAACGCTATACCGGGGATGGAGGGCGGCGAATCATAAATGGAGGTTGCGCCAGCAATCGTTCTCTGGCTATGCGGTTGCTTACAAACGACTGCTAGCCTTCCATCGACATCGTCAGCAGGAACTCCGCGTTGGTTTTGGTCTTGCCCAGTCGGCCCTTGAGCAGTTCCATGGCCTCGACCACGTTCATATCGGCCAGGACCTTCCGGAGGCGGTAGACGAGCTTGAGCTCCATCTCGTCCATGAGCAGTTCCTCGCGACGCGTGCCGGAGGCGGCGATATCGATCGCGGGATAGGTCCGCTTCTCGACCAGTCGGCGGTCCAGGTGCAGCTCGGAGTTACCGGTGCCCTTGAACTCCTCGAAGATGATGTCGTCGGCCTTGGAGCCGGTGTCGACCAGGGCGGTGGCGATGATGGTCAACGAGCCGCCGTTCTCGATCGCGCGGGCGCTGCCGAAGAACTTCTTGGGGCGCTGCAGGGCGTTCGAATCCAGGCCGCCGGTGAGGATCTTGCCGGAGTGTGGCATCTCGGAGTTGTAGGCCCGGGCCATGCGGGTGATCGAGTCCATAAGGATGACGACATCATCGCCGTACTCCACGGCCCGACGGGACTTCTCCATCACCATCTCGCAGACCTGCACGTGGCGGGTGCTGTTCTCATCGAACGTCGAGGCGACGACTTCCACGGCCGCGGGGACGTTGGCCTTGAAGTCGGTGACCTCTTCGGGGCGCTCGTCGATCAGCAGGACGAAGACCTTGCAGTTGGGGAAGTTGGTGATGACGGACTTGGCCATCTTCTGGAGCAGGACGGTCTTACCGGTGCGTGGCGGCGCGACGATGAGGGCGCGCTGGCCCTTGCCAACGGGTGCGACGAGGTCGACGACACGCATGTCGATGTTGTCCTCGGTCGTTTCCATGATGAAACGGTCTTTGGGGTGCAGGGGTGTGAGGTCCTCGAAAGGGACCAAGTCGTTGAGCTTCTCAGGGGTCTGGCCATTGATCGCATCGACCCTGAGCAGCGCAAAGTAGCGTTCGGACTCTTTGGGCGGGCGGATGGTGCCCTGTACGACGTGGCCGACTTTCAGCCCGAAACGGCGGATCTGCGACGGGCTGACGTAGATATCGTCCGGGCAGGCGAGGTAGGAGTACTCGGGGCTGCGCAAGAAGCCGAAGCCGTCGGGCAGGATCTCGAGGACGCCCTCGCCGTACATCAGGCCTTGTCCGGCGATGTGGGTTTGGAGGATCTTGAAGATCAGCTCCTGCTTGGACATCCCGCTGTATTCGTTGATGCCCTCGGTCTGAGCGACCTCGTGGAGCTCTTCGACGTCCATCTTCTGGAGGTCTTTGACCGTTAGGTCCGCGTGCTTGGCCTCGTCATAGCGCGACTGGGCCTCGGCGTCGAGTTCGGCGTCGGTCTGAGCTACAACCGGCTTAGAATTCGCTGCAGACTTGGATGCTTTTTTCTTCGTGGTCTTTTTCTTTTTCGTTGACTTGGCGGCCATAAGGATGGCACTCCTGATGCGTTTGCCGTGCCCGGGATTTGATGGCCGGGCAGGTGGGGGAGGAAATTCGCTCAAGGGTTCTTGAGCAGGGGAATGGGCGGAGGGGGAAGCGGGCGGGGTCTAGCGTGTGGTTTGGGATTTGCCCCGGGTAGTGACAGAAAAGGTAATGTCACGAGGGCGTTTGGTGCGTGATGCTCTGTAGCACGTGCCGTACCTGCTCACGCATGTGGGCGAGGCCTTGGTCGTTACAAATCACATATTCGGCGGCTTGGCGCTTGGTGTCAAGCGGGATTTGCTGTTGATCGCGTTTTTTAAGCTCCTCGGCGTCCCACCCGCGTGTCGCACGGACACGCTCCAGACGCAGTTCATCGGGGGCATCAATCATTACGAGCACATCGCACTGCTTGTTCAGATCACTCTCTAGCAGCAGCGGGCAGTCCTCGACGATCGCCATCACCTCGGGATCGGCCTGGTGCTGCTGTCGTTCAATCCGCCGCCCGTCATGGACACGGGGGTGGATGATGGCTTCGAGCGCTCGGAGTGCGGCGGGGTCTGCAAACACGATGCCCCCCAGCGCAGAGCGTTTGATCTGGCCCGCCTCATCAAACACGACGCCCCCCCACCGCTCACGCACTTGGTCCTTGACCGCATCGTTGAGCAGCACATCGTGTGCGAGTTGGTCAGCATCGATCACGGCGCAGCCCAGCTCCGCGAAGAGCCCCGCCGCGGTGCTCTTTCCCGAGCCTGGGCCGCCCAACAGGCCGATGACCGGCTTGAGCCGCTGAGGTGTGGTTTTCTGCTGTTTGGGCATGTTGGGTTCAGCCGCTGTGTCAGCCGCCGAGCTTTTTGTTTAATTCGCGGTCCAGGCGCTGCTTGAACCGCAGGGTGAGTTTGGCCGGGGTCATTCGGTAGACCGATTGGAGGGCTTCGTCGGTCGGCGTGCCCTGCTTGACCGCCTTGATGAGCTTGGGGTAGGCCTTCTCGCTGCGTTCTAGGAGGTAGCCTGTCAACGCGCCAGCGATATCGTACTGCCAGGCCTGCAGGTTCTCACCTTCATAGAACCCGTCGCCCAGGCCTTTTTTGCCCTCTAGCAGCAGCCTTGCCTTGAGGTAGAGGTTTTCGCCAGCGGGCGGCACGATCCGGTGGGCGAGGTGTTCGGCCAGGCCCTCGTTGACCCAGTCATCCAGAGGCCTTGGCCCTTCGTGCCGGTGAAGATAGGCGTGGACTAATTCGTGGATCACAACGTGCCGGGTTTGGCGAGCGTTACGGCGCTGGAAGGATGCGATGTGAACGTGCCCGTTGCCGAAACCATGGCATAGGCCGCCTGTCCCCCGCGCATCGGTGTCGTGCAACTGGTCTTGAAAACGGATGTAATCGACACGCCGCTTAAATAGCACGATGAGGCACTTGCCAACAAATACATTCTCAGTCGGGTCTTTATCCAGCACCTCGGCGACGGCCTGGTACGCCTTTGAAAGCGTAGCGGACAGTGCTTCGACTTCTTTGATCTCGACATCTGTCAGCAGCATAAAACGCTCGGACTCGTACAACTGCAGGTCCGTTTGCAGTTCGCGCTGCGTGCGTTGCGCAAAGCTTCGAAGGGTTTCGATGCCCTGCTGCATGGTTTGATCGGAGAGCTCGCCCCACATCTTCTCGTCGGCGGTGCCGACATATCGGGGCGTGCCGTCGGGCTCCTGATTGGCCAGGGACAACG
The DNA here is from genome assembly GCA_019634195.1 of Phycisphaeraceae bacterium. GTDB lineage: Bacteria > Planctomycetota > Phycisphaerae > Phycisphaerales > Phycisphaeraceae > JAHQVV01. The sequence goes on from JAHQVV010000186.1 coordinate 13,226, forward strand.
CGACCGCATCGGCTAGGCCGGGATCAAGCTCTAATGCCCGATCAAACGCCTGCTTGGCCCGGGCCTCGCCTTCACGGTGCCGGATGAGCAAGTCACCGAGCTCAAACATGGCCTTTGCGTTGCCCTCGGGCTTCTCCAAGTACCGCCAGTACAGCTCGACCTTATCGGCGAGGATCGCGTTCCAGAGCACGCGGTGCGGGGTGCCTTGCTCCGTCGTCAGGGTGAAGGTGAGCTGGGTATAGCTCGTGACCGTGCCGGAGACTTGGCCTGTTTCGAGCGGGAGGGTCAGCTTAATCACCCGCCCCTCGGCCGGGACACGTTCCTCCGCCAAGGCGGTTGGTGCCAGGCTTGGCAGCATCGCGACGGCAAGCAGCCACGCCCATGCCACGCGGGGAGTGACGAAACCTGCCTCTATACGGAGTGCTGCTTTTATCTGCAATATCATGGCTTCGCCCCGTTGTGTGCTGATACAGCATAAGCCATGTGCCCTTGTCTGACGCATCAACTACCCGTTTTTCTTATGAAACATCCTATAAATGCAAACCCCTACTTGCCAAGGGTTTGTCTGCGGGTGATAATCCAATTGAGCACCGATCCCCAGCGGTGCGATTGGTAGTCCCCTTTCCCTCAGCACTAGAGGCCTGGATGGCAAAACGACGTGATCAAGTCGGCGAGTTGTTGCAGAAATGGGGGATCGTCAACGACCAGCAACTGGCTGAAGCAAAAAAGATGTCCGAGGGGACGCGCGAGAAGATCGGTGAGGTGCTGGTCAAGCTCGGCTACGCCACCGAGAACGATGTTGCCAAGGCCCTGGCCTCGCAACTCGGCATGGAGTACGTCGACCTCGATCAGCCCGACGTCATCGATAAGACGCACATCTCCCTGATCCCCGAAGACATCATCCGCAAGTACACGGTTCTGCCCCTGGGTAAAGAGGGCAACAAGATCAAGGTGCTGGTCCACGACCCGATGAACCTCGCGCTGGTGGACGACCTGCGTTTCCGGCTAAGCACCGACATCGAGATGGCGCTAGGCTCGAAGGGGAAGATCAAAGAGTTCATCGAAAGCGTCCTCAGCAGCGAGTACCAGAAGTCGATCGACCAACTGACCCAGGACATGTCCGTCGACGCCTCGATGGACATGTCGATGGATTCATCGATCGACATCGACGCGGCCGCAAAGGCCGCGGAAGAAGACGAGGCCGATCAGGGACCGATCATCAAACTGGTGAACCAGATCATCGGCGAGGCGGTCGGCAGCCGGACATCAGACATCCATATCGAGCCGTTTGAAGACCGGGTGCGCTTGCGATACCGCATCGACGGTGTCTGCCACGAACGCAACGTCATCCCCAAGCGTGTGCAAGGCTCGATCACCGCCCGCCTGAAAGTCCTCTCGGGCGTCAAGATCGAAGAGAAGCGCATCCCCCAAGACGGCCGCATCAAGATGCGGGTCTCAGGCGAGACCATCGACTTCCGCGTTTCGTTCTGCCCGGTCTACCACGGCGAATCGATCGTCCTGCGTATCCTCCGGCCCGACGCGGCCAAGATCGGCCTGGCCAACCTCGGGATGCAGCAGGACACGCTCGAGACCTTTATGGAGATCATCAACCGGCCCAACGGGATCTTTTTGGTCACCGGGCCGACGGGCTCGGGCAAGACAACGACGCTGTATTCCGCGTTGCAGGACCTTAACCGCCCGGACCGCAAGATCATCACCGCGGAAGACCCCATCGAGTACAACTTCAAGGGGATCAACCAGTGCCAGGTCAACATGAACATGGACCCGCCGCTGAGCTTCCCGATCATCCTTAAGTCCATGCTGCGTCAGGCGCCCAACATCATCCTCGTCGGCGAGATCCGTGACATGGAGGTCGGCGAAGTCGCGGTGCAGGCGGCACTGACCGGCCACATGGTCTTCTCGACGCTGCACACCAACGATGCCCCCTCGGCGATCACGCGTATGCTCGATATGGGGCTCAAGCCCTTCCTGGTCGCCAGTTCGATCCAGGCGATCCTGGCCCAGCGCCTGGTGCGCATCCTCTGCGACCACTGCAAGGCGCCGGACGAGAACCCCGACTCGCGTCTAATGGCGCTGTGCGGGATGACACGCAGCGACCTGCAAGGCAAAACCATCTACAAGCCCGTCGGCTGCAAGCGGTGCAGCAACACCGGCTACCGCGGCCGACGCGGCATCTATGAATTGATGAAGATGAACTCCGAGATCCGCGAGATGGCGTTTAACCGTGCGACGGTTGGCGATATCCGCAAGGCCGCCCAGGCCGCGGGGATGCGGAACCTCTTGGGCGACGGCAAACTGAAGATCCTCGAAGGGAAAACCACCCTCAATGAAATCGCGAAGATCGCGCAGGTCGAAGGCGTCGTTGAGGAAGAAGAGGAAACGATTGAGTCGGCGGTCTGATCGCCCGTGGCCGGCACGTTGTCGGCAGATGAAATGAGTCACGAATATGTCTAGCTTCCACATCGACCGCCTGCTTGATACCGTCATCCGTCAGGAGGCCAGCGACCTCCACCTGACGGTCGGCAAGCCCCCTGCCGTGCGTATGCGTGGCCGGATTGTCGAGCTTAAAACACGCGAACTCGAGCCCGCCGACACGACGAGCCTGATGAAGGCCATCACGCCCGAGCGATCACAGAACGAATTGCAGGAAGAAGGCGGCAGCGACTTCGGCTTCGCGTATGGCGACCAAGACGATGAAGACAACTCCGCACGCTTTCGTGTGTCCGTTTTCAAGCAGAAGGGGAACATCGCCCTCGTCCTGCGGCGTATCCCCAACAAGCTGCTGGACCTTGACGTCATCGGCACACCCCCGATTATCAAAGACCTGATCCGCCGGCCGCGCGGCCTGTTCCTTGTCACCGGGCCGACCGGCTCGGGCAAGACGACGACGCTCGCGTCGATGATCGACTACATCAACATCCACCTGGACCGGCACATCATCACGATCGAAGACCCGATCGAGTACTACCAGCCGCACAAGACCTCGATCGTCAATCAACGCGAGGTCGGCGTGGACGTGCCTTCGTTCTCCGAGGCCCTCCGGCGTGCGCTGCGGCAGGACCCCGATGTCATGCTCGTTGGCGAGATGCGTGACCTGGAAACCATCGAGGCCGCGATCACCGCCGCCGAAACCGGCCACCTGGTCTTCGGCACGCTGCATACTTCGGGTGCGGCCTCGACGATCAACCGCCTGATCGACGCCTTCCCCAACAGCCAGCAGGCCCAGATCCGGATCCAGCTCTCCACCGCGCTCATGGCCGTGCTCTCGCAGCAACTGCTCAAGCGAATCGACAAGAAGGGCATGGCCGCCGCTTACGAGTTTATGGTGGTGACGCCCGGGATCGCGCACATGATCCGGGACAACAAGTCCTTCCGCATCGACTCGATGATCCAGACCGGCAAGAAGTTCGGCATGCAGCTCCTGGACGACCACCTCTGGACCATGTACGAGAAGGGCATGATCAGCGCGGAAGACATGATCGACCGATCCAAGAACGCGGAGCAACTGGCAGAGAAGGTCCACCGCGCGGGCGGCCAGGTCGGCCGAGCAGAGCTGGACGAAGCTCAAGAGCCTTCTTAATCATTGAGTATGCCTGACTGTAGGCTTAAGATACGGATAAGCAACGCATCGCCCGACAGGGCAACAAAGACCAACCATGGCACAGATCGATTACAGCCAACTCAAGGGACGCCGCATCGGCCGGATCCTGACCAAGATGGGCAAGGTCAGCCGGGAGCAGGTGCACGAGGGCCTGGAACTGCAGAAGCAGCGGCGCGGTCCGCTCGGGCAGATCCTCACCGACCTGGGCTATGTCACCGAGGACGATGTCACCCTCGCGCGTGCCGCACAGGACGGCATGCAGATCATCGATCTGGAAGACTTTGATATCCCCGACGAGGTCTTGCGGGTCATCCCGGCGGAGATGGCCAACGCGTACCAGGTCCTGCCGGTGATGTTCGACCAGCAGTTCAACAAGCTCACGGTCGCGCTCAAGACCGCCGACAACTTCAGGGCGGTGGACGACCTCCGGCTGCTGATGGGTTTTGACGTTGAGGCGATGGTCGCCCCGGCAGACCAGATCGCCAACCGGATCAAGAAGCACTACGGCGACGACGAGGGCTCGATCGCGGACCTGATCGGCGAGCTTAGCGAAGCGGACGATATCGAGAATATCGACGTCGGATCCGAGTCGGTCGATCTGGAAGAACTGGTCCAGATGGCCGAGGACAACCGCGTCAAGCGGCTCTTGAACCTCGTGCTCCTGCAGGCGATCAAGGACAAGGCCTCGGACATCCACTTCGAGCCGTTCGAAGACGAATTCAAGATGCGCTACCGCATCGATGGCGTGCTCTACGAGATGATCCCCCCGCCGCTGCACTTGGCGACCGCGATCGTCAGCCGTATCAAGGTCATGGCAGGCTTAGACATCGCCGAGCGCCGGATGCCTCAGGACGGGCGTGTTGAACTAGTCGTAAACGGGCAGCCGGTCGACCTGCGTGTTGCGGTGCTCCCGACCATGTTTGGTGAGTCGTGCGTCATGCGTGTGCTCGACCGCTCGAACGTCAACCTCGACCTCGAACAAGTCGGGTTGCGCGAGGACGACCTCGATATCGTCCGCCAGTTGATCAAGAAACCCAACGGCATCGTTATCGTCACCGGGCCGACCGGCTCGGGCAAGACGACGACGCTCTACTCGGCGTTATCCGAGCTCAACGAGATCAGTGAGAAGATCCTCACCGCCGAGGACCCGGTCGAATACGACATCGACGGCCTTTGCCAGGTGCAGGTCAACCCCGCAACCGGGCTGACCTTTGCCAAGGCGCTCAAGAGCTTCCTGCGTCAGGACCCGGATATCGTTCTGATCGGCGAAACACGCGACCTCGAAACCGCGCAGATCGCGGTGCAGGCCTCGCTTACGGGCCACCTGGTCTTTACAACCCTGCACACCAACGATGCGCCGAGTTCGGTCGCTCGACTGATCGACCTGGGCCTGGACACGTTCCTCGTGACCGCGACGCTTGAAGGCATCATCGCCCAGCGCCTGGTCCGTAAGATCTGCAGCAGGTGCAAGCAGGAGTACCAGCCGACCGAGGAGGAGCTGATACGGCTTGATATCACGCCCGATGAGATCGGGGGCAGGCCGCTTTACCGTGGCCGTGGGTGTGATTTCTGTAACCACTCTGGCTTTAAGGGCCGGCTTGGTATTTTTGAGATCATGGTGCTCAACGACGAGTTGCGTGACATGATTATGGCCAACGCGTCCTCCCAGCAACTCATGGCCAAGGCCAGGCGTGTTGGGATGCGGACGCTGCGACAATCGGGCATGCTTGCCTTGTTTGACGGCCTGACCACTATTGACGAAGTCGTGCGTGAGACGTTGGTGGCCGATTAGGCGCCGCGTCGGTGGATGTCCTTCCCTAAGCCTATGGGTGGGCTAAAGGAAACCAAGTTATGCCAACCTTTCAGTTTGAAGCACTTAATGACGCGGGGAAGCCGCAGAAGGGCACGATCAACGCCGCGAATAGCGACGAAGCGATCGCGCGCATCCGCAGCCAAGGCTTCTTCCCGACCTCGGTCCGCGAGCAGAAGACCAAGAAGAAAGGGGGTCCCGCCGCTTCAGCCGGGCCCGCCTCTTCGGGCAGCTCGGGCAAGAAGAAGAGCGCGTTGGAGATCAGCATCAACGTTGGCGGCGTCAGCCAGAAGCAGCTCATGCTCTTCACCCGCCAACTCTCGACACTCCAGGACGCGGGCCTACCTATCCTGCGGTCCCTGGCGATCCTCGAGCAGCAGCAGAAGCCGGGGCTGATGAAGAACTCGCTCGGCGGGGTTCACGAGGACGTCTCCGGCGGTGCGTCGCTCTCCGACGCGATGGGTAAGCACCCCAAGGCCTTCAATACCCTCTACACCAAGATGATCGCGGCCGGCGAAGTCGGCGGTGTCTTGGACCTCATCCTCCAACGGCTCTCCGATTTCCTTGAAAAAGCCGAGAAGCTCAAGAAACGCATCATCTCGGCCATGATCTATCCGATCGCGGTGATCTCGATCGCGACGATTATCGTTTTGGGCATCATGATGTTCATCGTGCCCAAGTTCGTCGAGATCTTCCAGGACTTCGACACCCAGCTCCCCGGCCCGACGTTGTTCCTGATTGATGCTGCCAAGTGGCTTGCCGGCCCACTGCTGCCTGAAGACAAAGGCGGCACCCCGGGCGCCTGGTTCCCCGGCTTCATCCTCGTGATCGCGGCGCCGTTCCTGATCTTCTTCTTCCTGAAATTCGCCCGCAAGACCACCAGCGGCAAGGCCGTCATCGACCGGGCCATGCTCCGTGCACCGGTCATGGGCCAGCTCATCGCCAAGTCCACGATCGCCAAGTTCACGCGGACGCTGGGCACCCTGATCAACGCGGGCGTCCCGATCCTCGACGCGATCAAGATCACCTCCGACACGACGGGCAACGATGTCTACGCCAAGGCACTGATGGCCGTGCACGACTCGGTCCGTCAGGGCGACAGCTTCGCCGAGCCGCTGCGTAAGGCCAGGGTCTGCGACTCGCTGGTCGTGAACATGATCGATGTCGGCGAAGAAACAGGCGACCTGGACAAGATGCTCGACAAAATCGCGGACAACTACGACGAAGAGGTCGACAACACGGTTGCGGGCCTGGTCTCGCTGCTCGAGCCGATCATGGTCATCGTCCTGGGTGTCATCGTCGGCGGCATCGTCATCTCGCTATTCCTGCCGATGATTACGCTGATGGAATCGATGATGTAACCGCACCAGATTTGCCGCATTATTCAAAGCAACGGCACACCCCGCCCAAGTGGCGGGGTGTTTTGCATGAGCCGCTAAGATACAGACAGGATGAACGCACTAGGCAACAGCACAAGGCCAGCCCGCAAGCCGATGCCGATCCTTGCGCGCCACGCGGTGTCGCTCTCGATCGCGTTCGCGCTGGCGTTGGTGCTGTCGTACTTCGTGGGCCGGTACATCCATCAGCAGATCCAACTCGGCAGGCTGACAAACACCGATCAGGCGGCCTTCGAACGCGGCGTGGGTTATGTCGTCAAGAAGGCGGGCACGAGCGAAGCGGTTACCACCGAGGCGCTAGAGGCGGTCCAAACGATCGACGCGCAGCGCGCCGCCGACCTGCTGCTGGCGATTGCGCAGTCGCACGCGAGCCGTACCGATATCGAGGACCCACCGATCCCCGCTGGCATCAACGACGCCGTTGCGCCACTGATGAATCGGCTTGAACCGATGCGGGCGATCGGCCTGTATGACGGGCTGATCCAGGTCAAGGGAACTGACGCGATACGTGTGTCTGAGGACCTGCTTCGGAGCCTTCAACCGAAGGACGAGGCCGAGCTGCTCCAGGTCGTTGATCTGCTGGACACCCGGCTGCTGTGGTCCAAACGCTGGGCCCCGCTGGACCTCTGGGTGCGCTGGCTTGGCGTGCTGGCCGAGTCGGAGAGCGAACTGACCCAGTTCAACACCGCCAAACGCCTTGGCGAACTGCCCGAAGCGGCCGACGACCGGCGCGTGGCCTCGGCGTTGGGCAAGCTCGCCAAGAGCAAGTTCGACACCATCCGCAATACCGCGCTCAACGCCGTCGCGGGTTACGCCGCGATCGCCAAGGACCCGACCGACTACGAGCAGGCCATCTTCACTCTCGGCCAGGACGAGAACAAGACCATCGCCCGCCGAGCTTGGATGGTTGTCGGCCACCTCAACCCGCTCAGCGGCTTCGCCGTCAACTGGCGAGACGCCGATCTTTTTGTTGCCGAGGCGATGCTTTGGTCGGCGGTGAAGACGGACCCGGGGAACCCGAAACCAGCGGTCGCCGCGTTGAAGACTGAAGGATATGAAGCGGCTGGTGCCCTGGCACTGAACGAGTGGCGTCGGCCACTCGCTGCTGTATCGGATTCAGATTTAGTGATTCAGAAGTTGATCCAGGCCCATGCGGACCGCGAAATGGTTATCGCTTGGAGAAGCATTCTTGCGTCAAAGGACTATATGAATGCGGAAGCGACGGTGATCGAAGACTACGGCTACAAGCCGATTCAGAAAGAAAAGCTCGTCCCGCTTTATCTCGCAGGCAGTTGGGTGCGCGCGGGTTTGGCGCCAGAATACGATTCAAATCAGCCTCACTCAGACGCCCTGCTCACAGCTTTCCTTGAGGGGATTTTCGATCACGGCGGGAACGGCCCCGGGGTTAGAAACATGCTGGTCTCTGACGAAGACTGGCCAGTCTTTGTGCGGTTACTGGCCGCGAGTCATGGGATCGAAGATATTGACCTCGACCGCCTTGTGGGCGAACTGCCGCTTAGCGAATCCGCGCTATTGGACCTATTTACGCTCTCGCTAACGTATGCCGACAACGACGTACTCGACCGCTTCATCCGCACGTCGCACCAGCAGATGGTCACGATGGCGGCGGTCGCTTCGGCGATGAAAGGCTATCAGTCTATGCTCATTACGGGAGCCAACGCCGACTTCCTCCGCAAAAACCCCAGCCTGACCAATGAGCAGCTCCGAGCGATGACCGACGCCGAGTTGTCTGGGCTCGGCCTATCGCGCATCGACGCACTGCCCGCGCTGCTCGAAGCGGCCGAAGCCGCCCCGCCTTCGGCGAATCGTTCAACCGAGGCCAAACTGCTCAGGCTCGCGCTCTGGATGCGCGGCGACCTCGGCGAGGACTTCACGCCCACCGCCGAGGCGATGCTGTTTGATGACGAGGTGCCGACGTCGACCGTGCTGATGTGCCTGCTGCACATGAAGCGGCCCGCGGCGCTGGACTACCTCTTCGGCGGCCTTGCCACACCCCGGCCGGACCTGAATCAACTCTTGATCCAGCAGCGCTACTGGCACGTCTTTCGCAGGTTCGTCGACACCTCCGACCTGACACTCTGGCTCTGGGGCGACCCCGAAGCGCAGGCCTTCCAGCTCGAATCGATGCGGCAGTGGTACGCGGTCAACCGCCTGAAGATCCGGCAGGGCTGGTGGCCCGAGCCAAAAACCGTCGACTAATTTTCTCTCGTCTTGAACTCGGCGGGCTATCATCTTCAGACCCAACCGACAACCGGAGCAACAGGATGACCGATCACAACTCCACCGACCACCCCGTCCTCGCCGCGATCAAGCAGCGCTACAGCGCGTACCAGTTTGCGGACAAGCCCGTCGAGGCCGGCAAGCTGCGTTCGCTGTTCGAGGCAGCGCGCTGGGCGGCGTCCTCTTTCAATGAGCAGCCCTGGCGGTTTATCGTGGCGACGAAAGAGAACCAAGCGGAGTACGAGAAGGCCTTGAGTTGCCTGGTTGAGGCGAACCGGGGCTGGGCGCAGGCGGCGCCGGTGCTGGTGCTCGCCGCGGTCAAGCAGGACTTCACCTACAACGCCAGCCCCAACCGTGTCGCGCAGCACGACCTGGGCCAGGCGGCCGCGCACATAGCTCTGCAGGCCGCTGAGTTGGGGCTCGTCATCCACCAGATGGCGGGCATCGACCAGGGCAAGGCCGCCTCGACCTACAACCTCCCGGACGGTTTCACCGCCGAGACGGCGATCGCGATCGGCTACCCCGCAGAAGGTGATCTTAACGATGCGGAATCCAAGGCGCGCCAGCGCAAGCCCTTCGACGAGTTCGTCTTTGGCGATGCGTGGGGCAGGGCGTCTGGCTTGTTCTGACGATCCAACGGCATCGTCGCGTTGCTTTATTCGGGGACCGATTGCCGGCGATTGCCGTTCTCGTTGCCGATCGCGAAGCCGGTCAACTCGGCGTCGAGGAACCCCTCGACCCAGTTGCCGATCTGGTCGCGTACCCGGCGGAAGCACTTGCTCGGCTCCTCGTTCGGGTCGTTGGGGTGGTCCGGGTCCTCGAAGGCGTGATGCAGGACACGCTTTGCGCCGGGGACGATCGGGCAGGCCTCCTTGGCCGAGTCGCAGACGGTGAGCACGCAATCAAAGTCTTCGTTGATGTATTCGTCAATGTGGTTGGAGGTGTTCTGCGTCAGGTCGATGCCGCGCTCTTTCATCACCTCCACGGCCATAGGGTGGACGCCACCCTTGGGTTTGGAGCCTGCAGATAAAACCTCGACACGGCCCTTGCCGAGCTGGCGCATCCAGCCCTCGGCCATCTGTGATCGGCAGAAGTTGCCGGTGCAGACGATCAGGTAACGCTTGGGCTGGGGGGTGTCAGTACTCATAGCCGGTATCCAGTGGGGGTTGATCGTTTATCAGGTTCGCGGGTGCCGTGTCGTGTGTGATCGGCAGTTCGGGCAGCGCCGCGATGAATCGTCTGCCATACGGCTTGCTGACGATCCGTTTGTCTAAGACCACTATCGTACCGCGATCTTGTTTAGATCGGATGAGCCTGCCGAAGCCCTGCTTGAACTTAAGGACCGCTTCGGGCAGGGAATACTCCGCAAAGGGGCTGCCGCCGCGGGCCTTGATGCGTTCATTCCGGGCCTCGATGATCGGGCGGTCGGGCACGGCAAAGGGCAGCCGACAGATCGCGACTAACCGAAGCGCCTCGCCACGCACATCGACACCCTGCCAGAAGCTGTCCGCGCCGAGCAGCACGCTGCGGTGGTTGTGCTTGAACCGGGCCAGCAGTTCGCTGCGCTGGACGCCGTCGCCTTGGACCAGCATCGGCATGCTTCGCTGGGCCAGCGGGTCGCGGAGCGACTGCGCCATGTCGCGGAGCTGGCGGTAGCTAGTAAAAAGCACGAACGCCCCGCCGTCGCTCGCATCGATGTGTTTGAGCAACGTCGCTAAGGCTTGGCCATTAAAGGATTGCTCGTTTGGCTCGGGCAGGTTGGGGCAGACGATCAGTTCCGCCTGTTTGTCGTACTCAAAGGGCGAGCCGAGCAGCAGTGTCTCGGACTCATCGCACCCGACGCGACCGGCAAAGTGGGCGAAGGCCTTGGCATGGCCGGTCTCTTCGTCGTCTTTGGCCTGGGCCGTCGCGAGCGTCGCAGACGTCAGCACGACCGGCAGCGGTTCCTGGCGCGAAGTCGTCGCCTCGAAGAGCCGTTCACGGAGCAGGCCGCCGACCTCGACCGGGCTTGAGCAGAGCTTTACCCGATTGAACCGCCCTTTCTTCTGCACATCGATCCAGTACACGCTGTCGGTGACCGTCTGCTCGACGAGTGCTCGGATGGTTTCGGCCAGCCCGCCCGCCCGGTCCGCGTAGCCGCCGAGCTCCATGGCGTCTTCTTCGCTGTCCAGCGAGTCTTTCACGCGCTTGAGCATGAGCGACAGGTCGTTGAGTGCTGGCGTCAGCGCGTTGTCGATCTCCAGCGGGCTGCGGATTCGGCCGTTGTTCGCGCCGTATTGCGCGTGGTACTCCGCGACATCGTCAAAGAACTGCTCCGCAATCGTCCGTGCCGCCTCTGCCAAATGCAGGCAGCGGTTAAGTAATTCCTGATCGGCCTTGCCCTTCAACGAGATCAGCAGCCCCTTCTGACGACGCGCGGTGTAGAGCCGACTGATGAGGTATGCCGCCTGGTAGCGCGATGCGGTCAGCCCGAAGTGCTCGCTGGCGACATCTTCGATCGTGTGCGCCTCATCCAGAACCACCGCGTCATACGGCGGCAGGACCCCAAAGCCCTGGGCCCGCAACGCAAGGTCGGCGAAGAACATCGCGTGGTTCACCACAAGGATGTCCGCGTTCTGCATCCGCCGACGCGCGGACTGATAAAAGCACTTGCTGAACGTGGGGCAGCGTTTGCCCATGCAGTCTTCGCTGTCACTCTGCACCTCGTTCCAAACGCTCGGGCTTTCCAGTTGCGGCAGCGTGGCGAGCGAGCCGTCGTCCGTGGTCTTTGACCAGTCGAGCACCTGCTCCAGCGAGCTGAACTCCTTGGACTCGTTGAACAGCGTCGCCTGCCGATCCCACGCACGCTTGGCGCGGCGGAGTGAGACGTAATTGCCCCGGCCTTTCACTAAAACCGCGCTGAACTCGACAGGCAACACCGCCTGCAACAGCGGGATATCCTTATC
>JAHQVV010000187.1 GCA_019634195.1 Phycisphaeraceae bacterium
AGATAGGGGTGGATGTTCGTCGGGCGATTATTCGGATGGCCAAGGAGAACCCAGGCTGGGGCTACCTACGGATCATCGGCGAACTGCTCAAGCTTCGCTGTAAGGTGGCTGAGACCAGTGTTCGACGCATCCTGCGTGAAGAAGGCATCTACCCCAAGCCCACCAGACCCGATCGCACCGACCGAGCAGACTATCAGCCCTGGGACCAGTTCATCAAGCTCCACGTCAACACGCTCGTGGCCTGTGATTTCTTTAGCAAGGCGATCTGGACGCCCTTTGGTAAGCGCCAGGCTTTTGCGTTGATGTTCATCCATGTCGGCAGCCGGAAGGTCTGGGTGTCACCGACGACGTATCACCCCGACACAGCCTGGGTGCAGCAGCAGGGTCGTAATGCATTGATGTGGCTCGAGGATCAAGGTGTCCAAGCCACTCATCTGATCCACGACCGTGACACCAAGTTCACCAAGGCGTTCGGTCAGTTGATGGGAGCAGCCGAAATCAAGATCGTAAAGTCACCGGTGAAAGCACCGAACGCCAACGCGTTCGCCGAGGCTTGGATCGCGACATTACGCCGGGAGTGTCTAGATCATTTTGTCTGCTTCGGTCTAGGGCATACCGACCACATCACGCAGACGTTTGTGAAGTACTACAACGAGCACCGCCCGCATCAGGGTCTCGGTAACCGGCCGCTGGATGACCGAACAGACCAAACAGAAGAAGTGGGACGGACAGAGCCGCTTGGACGAATCGGGTTCCGGTCCGACCTCGGTGGGCTGCTGAAGCACTACTGCCGGCAGGCCGCTTAACCCGCACATTTTTATATTTCTCATATAAGGAACGGTTTGAGCCGTAAACAGCCGGGCTACTACTTGGTGTCAATCGAGAAATAGCTGTAGCTTCGCGGCATTATTGTTCCAAAGAAGTTGTAGGCCAGCGTTCATCCTGCTAACCTCCAAAGTCGCATGGCTACGAAACTTCACGCCATCCCGATCTTTCTCGTGATTGCAGCCCTGGCTTTATTCTTGGCTGTTGGTGGGCTCAACACCGCCAGCGGGCACCACGAGGGACCGCATTCGCACAGCCATACGCACGCCCACAGCCACGACGGGGTGACGCATACCCACAAGCACAGCCATGCAGGGCATGGATGCGCAGACGCGTGTTCGGGTGGGGGTGATCAAGGCTGCCAACCAGCGATGGCCGAGGATGCAGCTCACGGTGATCCGCATCATGGTTGCTGCCAACACGACCACTCGCACGCGACGCCGATTTATGTGTTCATGCAGGTTGGGCCTCGTTTGCAGGATGATCTGCCGCTTGCCCCTTGCCCCCTGCCAGATCTTTGGCAGCCGATGGCGACGATACCTGCGCCTCAAGAACCGATCCCGCCGCCGCCGCGTGATGGGCCCGGTGAATCCCTTTCTCAACTTCGGACCGTGGTGTTGTTGACCTGATTCGGCGGCTTTGAGCCGTCGTGCTGTTGCGTACTCGCGCAGCGACTTGGTCGACATCGAACCATACCCGGAGACACCCCTTGCAATCTTTTTTAATTCGGCCCGTTCTTGCTATCGCTGCGCTCAGCGTGATGGTGGGGCTCGTGGGCTGTCAGAGCTATGAGCCCAAGCCGTTGGATGCGGCGGCGCACCGTGATGCGTGGCACGCACGGACTCCGGCGGATGAGTCGGTGTCGGCGTTTGCCGAGCGGCTCAGCGAAACAACCCCGGACAAGCCGGTGCCTTACGACCCGAGCGATGGGATCAGTTTGGCTGAGGGCGAGTTGATCGCGCTGGTCTACAACTCTGATCTGCGGATGGCGCGTCTGCGTGCAGGGGTTGCGTTGACGACGGCGGATAATGCTGGGTTTTGGGACGACCCCAAGCTCTCGGTTGACCTCCTGCGGATTACCGAGAGCGTCTCGGACCCATGGTTTGTCAATGTCGGTCTTGGGATCACGCTACCGATCTCCGGCCGGCTCGAAGCCGAGAAGGCGCGGGCCGACGCGGCGTATCAGGCGCAGCTTTACATGATCGCCGAGGCGGAGTGGCATACCCGCTATCAGGTCCGCCTGGTGTGGCTGGAATGGTCCGCCGCGCAGGTCATGCTTGAGCAGCAAGAACAACTGATCGGAATGATCGGCTCGCTGGTCGATGCGACGAATAAGTTGGCCGACGCGGGCGAGTTACAGAGGACCGAGGCGGGCTTATTTGCGATCGAACGTGTTCAGCGGCGTTACGAACTGCGCCGGCTGCACGGCAAGGTCGAAGAATCCGAACAGCAACTGCGGTCTTTGATGGGGTTGTCGCCCAAGGCCCATTTGCAGTTGATACCGCAGGTGATGGCCGTTGGAGTCGTGGATGACAAGGCGAATACGCCATCGGCGGACAACAACCCGTCGCTTGTACGCTTGAGCCAGGAATACGAGGTCGCCGAGCAGGCGTTGCTGCGTGAAATCCGCAAGCAGTACCCCGACTTGACGATCGGACCGGTCGTGGAGAGCGACGAGGGCCAGTCGCGGATCGGTTTGGGCGGCGGCATCCCGCTGCCGATCCTCAACGCGAACAAACAGGGCATCGCCGAGGCGAAGGCCGAGCGGGAGTTGGCCCGCGCCGCGTACGAGACCCAATACGAGCGGCTGGTCGGCACGCTCGCACAGGCCCAAGCCAAAGCAAAGTCTCTGACCGAAGAACGACAGATAGTCGCCGATGAGATGGCACCGCTTGTCGATGAGCAGGTCGAGCGTGCCCGCAAGCTTTTGGAACTGGGTGAAGGCGGAGGGCTGGTTCTCCTGGAGAGCCTTGTCCGTGCCCACAAGACCAAGCGGCACCTGATGGATGTCCGACTCGACGAGGCGAAAGCCTACGCCGAGCTTCTATTCCTTTCCGGGCCTGAATTAGCGCCCAAGCAATACACCACTCAACAGGATCCATCGTCGGCTGAGCAGGCCGAGGAGGTATCACCATGAAACAACTGTTCACGATCTGCCTGACCATTCTTACGGCGATATTGCTGTCCGCCTGTTCATCTGAAGAACCTGGCGGTGATGCGCCTGCTCAAGATGAAGCCGCCGGCGACCAGCCGGCCAACCGCATCGCCATCCCCGCGACGGTTCGGAACAACCTGGGCATCACCTTTGCGCCGGTTGAGCGCCGGCGGGTGGACAGCACGATCCGCGTGCCCGGTGTGTTTGAGCTTCAACCGCTGGCCCGGCATGAGTACCGCATGGTCCTGCCCGGCGAAGTGGAACTGAAGGTCAACCAGTACCAGCCGGTCAAGCTCGGTGACCTGCTGTTCCGCTTCCGCTCGCCGAAGTGGCCCGAACTTCAGCACGAGATCATTGAGGCCGAGCAGGCGATCGCGTCGGCCCAGGCGGCGATCACGGTGGCGCGCTCAAAGATCGCAGAGACGGAGCAGCGGCTAAAGCTCATGAAGCAGCGTTTGGAGGCGCTCGCGCAGGCCGACATCAAAAACGCCGACCTCGAAACGCAGGCCCAAGAAATCGAGGCAACTCTCCCGCGTTTGCGTGCAGAGCTTCAGCAGGACGAGACCACGCTCGCCAACGCCCACCGAAACCGTGAGCACGCGATGCACGTCGCTTCTTCGGCGACGCGGATCGAGGAGGGCCGGCTAAGCGAGTTGGTTGAGTATGAGGGCTCAAAGGTCCCGGCGTATCAGACGATCGACTGGATCGAAGTGCGTGCGACTCAACCGGGTGTCGTTGAGCGGCTTGCGTTGACCGACGGGGCGTTCGCCGAAGCGCCGTCGCTGGTGCTTTCCACGATCGACCCAAAGCAAGTGCGGTTCCGTGCCAGGGCGTTGCAGTCTGATCTTGCAAGGTTCAACGGCGGAGCAACGGCAATGATCACGCCGCCTTCCTCGTCAGGCATCGCGATCGATGACGTTGTCCCCGCCGAGATGACGATCGGCCTTGAAGCACACCCCGAGCAGCGCACCGTTGCGTTGTTGGCAACGCCTTCCGAGCAACGCGACTGGATACGCCCAGGCGTGTCTGCCTTCCTCGAAGTGAATGTTGATTCTACGGATGGCTACGCATTGGCGATCCCACGCTCGGCGATCGTCAAAGACGGGATCGTCCACGTCTTCTTCCGACGCGACCCCGCCGATCCGAACAAGGCGATCCGGGTCGAGGCGGATATGGGCACCAATGATGGACGCTGGGTCGCGATCAACAGCGGCCTGTCGCTCAATGACGAAGTTGTGCTCAACGGGGCCTATGAACTGAAGCTCGCCAGTCAACAGAGCGGCGTCAGCCAGAAGGGCGGGCACTTCCATGCTGACGGCACCTTCCACGCCGAGGACCACTAAACAAGCGATCCATCATGCTAAAGAAATTGATCCAATTTTCGATCGACCATGCGGCGCTGGTGCTGTTGCTTGCTTTGCTGCTATTGGGCTTCGCGGCGATGACGACCCGCGAGATCCCGGTCGACGTCTTTCCAGAGTTGAACGCTCCGACTGTGGTTGTATTGACCGAAGCGCCCGGGCTTGCTGCTGACGAGGTCGAGCAATACGTCACGTTCCCGATCGAGTCCTCGGTCAACGGCATCCCCGGCATCCGTCGTGTCCGTACTTCCAGCGCGATCGGCTTGTCCGTCACCTATGTCGAGTTTGACTGGGGCACCGACATCTACCGCGCCCGTCAGCTCGTCTCCGAGCGGCTGGACTCGGTGCGCGAGGATTTGCCGCCCGACGCCCACGCAGCGATGACGCCGATCAGCTCGATCACCGGCGAGATCATGCTGCTGGCGGTGTCTTCGCCCGATGGCAAGATGACCGAAATGCAGCTGCGTGACTACGCGGAGTTCGATCTGCGCAAGCGGCTGTTGACCGTTCCAGGTGTCGCTCAGGTCGCGGTCATTGGCGGCGAACTGCCCGAGTACCAAGTCCTCGTCGAGCAGGAGAAGCTGCGGCTTTACGACCTGACGGTGCAGGATGTCGTCAAAGCGGCCGACGAGTCCCACAGCACGCTTAGCGCCGGCTACCTGCCCAATGTCGATGGGCTGGAGCTGCCCATCCGTCAGAGCGGACGTGTGCGATCGGCCGAGGACATCAAGGGAACAGTGGTCAAGTACCACGACGGCGCACCGGTCACCATCGGACAAGTCGCCGACGTTAAGTTCGGTCCCGCATTGCGCCGCGGTACCGGTTCGGAAGGCGGCAAGTCCGCGGTCATCCTCACGATCCAGAAAGCACCGGGCACGAACACACTCAAGATCACCGAAGATGTCGATCTCTTGCTCGACAACCTCGAACCGTCGCTACCCGAGGGCGTCGCGATCAACCGTCAGGTCTTCCGTCAATCTGATTTCATCGACCTGTCAATTGAGAACGTTGTGGTGGCCTTGAGGGATGCGGCGATCATCGTGTCGATCATCCTGATCCTGTTCCTGCTGAACGTGCGGACGACCCTGATCACACTCACCGCACTGCCGCTGTCGGTGGGTACGGCATTGTTGGTGCTCCACTGGATGGGCGAGACGATCAACGTGATGACGCTCGGCGGGCTCGCGATCGCGGTCGGTAGCCTGGTCGATGACGCGATCATCGACGTCGAGAACGTCTTCCGCCGGCTAAAACAGAACGCCGCGAAACCCGAAGGCGAACGCCGGCCAAAGAACGAGGTCATCTTTGATGCGAGTAACGAGATCCGCCCGGCGATGGTGTTCGCGACGGTCATCATCGCGCTGGTGTTCCTGCCTCTGATGTTCTTGGAGGGTTTGGAAGGCCGGTTCTTCCGCCCGCTGGGCACGGCGTTTGTCGTGTCGATCTTGGCTTCGCTGGCCGTCGCGCTAACGGTGACACCGGCGATGTGCCGGTACCTGCTCAAGCAGAAAGAACGCGGCGAAGCGGA
>JAHQVV010000188.1 GCA_019634195.1 Phycisphaeraceae bacterium
GGACCGCCGTAGGGATGGTCACCATCGGCTCTGTCTCGTAGATCCCGATGAGGCCGTCCTCACCGCCCAGACCGTCCAGCATGCCCCTTAGACGCAACCTATCGGCCAGAGATGGGATGTCTACCGGTGCTCCAGAATCAATCTGAGCGGCTATCTCCTCGTACAGGATGGAGTAGCCAGGCCGATAGAAGGCTGCTGACTCTCCGATGATCTCGGCAACAGCCGGGTAGCAGGTGTGGTCCAGCATCAGGCAAGATAGAAGCCCTCGCTCAGCATTGACCGCCGCGGGGGCTTCTCGATTCACTAGGTTGTGCAGATGCTCGGTATTGGGGACGTATGGGCCCGATCGGTCACTTTTCAACTGGATTTGCCTTTCTAGATATGAGATCGCGCATCGCTTTAACGATTAGCATGCGATCGGTTGATTCGAGAGCAGCCCAGGCCTCATCCCGCTGCATCAGCAGATCGGCCGCAGACACTTCATTCGTAGTCCCTATATGAGTCCCACCCCCGGTAGCATGCTCAGAATCGCGATTATGTACGGGTTCGAATCCCGTAGGGGTCATCTAAGAACGCCCGCCAACTTGGTGGGCGTTTTTTTGCGCCGCTAAGGCCTCCTCCGCACCGCGTACTTCACAAAGTCCCACAGCCCAGCAAACTTGTAGCCCGGGTCGACATAGTGCTCGATCACGTAGAACGCGAAGTAGTAGAACCGGCAGAAACACCAGGCCGCGATCGCCAGCAACAACGCGACCTTCCAAGAGAACGCTTCAAAGAGCAGCAAGCCCGAGGCGAGCAGGCCGCCGAAGAGGAACAGCCAGCCCTTGAGCCAGATCAGCTTTTTGTTTTGCAGGTCGGCCATGAGTTGATTCCAAGAAACCAGTTTGGCCGGGTTGCCACGCGGCGTCCCGAAGAGCGTTGTGTGGCACCCAAAACAGCAAGACAAGGCGGGACCAGCAGCACAGCGACAACCGCATAAGCGGATGTTTATCTACATCATGATATCCCGTGCTTCACATGACAAAGCAGCCCCGCACGGGTGTACGGGGCTGCTCAAGCTGGATCGGGGTGTTGTGCGTACGGGCGGAGCCTGGCGCTTACTTGTCTTCGCTGAAGAGGTCGACCATCGCCTCGCCCATCGCCAGGCCGACGTTCATGTAGGTTTTGGCGCTGTTGCCGTAGTGGCCGCAGGACTCGCCGGGCGGGATGGCCAGCGGGTGGGTGTAGACGCCGGCGACGTCGCCCTTGAGATCGGCGTGCTTTTCAGGGTTGGCCAGGTTCATGATGGCTTGGAGGATCTTGCCCCCGCCGTTCTCGACGCCCATCTTGTCTTCGCCCAGCGATGCGGCGACGAGTTTGGCCTCGGGCGCATTAAAGTCTTTGCGGAGCGCGGTGAGCAGTGCCTTGAGGTTCTGCTCATAGCGGTTGTAGTGCCCGGCGTTGCCGCGGTCCTTGCAGCCCTGCCACCACAAGAAGCCGGCGACCTCGTAGCCGCCCGCCTCGGGGTAGTAGGTGTTCAGGTCGGCGAGCACTTTCTTCGCGTTGGCGACGTCGTCGTCGTACTGCTTGCCGGCGTACCAGCCGTGCTTGGGCGGCTCGGGGACGTTGCCCTTCTCCCAACGCGAGTGGCGGACCTCGTCTTTGTAGCCGGGGTAGACGTAGGTGACCTCGCGGTTTTCTTTCTTGTTGAATTCGGTGTGCTCGTACCGCTCGCTGCCGGGGGGCAGCAGGTCCCAGCCGAGGCTGCGGTTGCCGATGGAGCTGCGCAGGACCATGACCGGCTCATCGAAGTGGTTGCCCAGCTGATGGCCGATGCCCTGGTCCATGCCGATCCTCCCGCCGTTGACCGACAGCCAGTCGTTACGCTGCACGCCGCGGCCCTGCATCACGTACACCTGGCGGACGTCCTTGCGGACGGTCCAGTCGCCGTTGTCATCGACCATGAACGGGTACAGGCCTTCGTTGTTGATCGCGTGCTTGAGCGTCTTGGTCTTGCTCGCCTCGTAGTTGGCCAGCTGCTTCTCGTACTTCTTCTTGGCCTTGGCCAGCTCTTGCTCGCCGAGCCCGTCCTTGGGCTTGAACCGCGGCTTCTTCGCGTCGAGGATGCCGTACTCCAGTGTGTTGGACTGGCCCATGATGATGAAGACCTTGACGGGCTTGGTCATGTCGGCGGGCTTGCCGTCGGGGTCGGGCAGCTTGTCGTTGACGGGGGCGTCGGCGAACGCGGGGCCGGCCATCAGGCACAGGCCGAGCAGGCCGGCGAGTATCTTCGTTTTCTTCAACATGTGGGGCTCCTTCGGTGAGAGGTGGGTTGGTCCGGCATCAAACGGAGGACAACCCTCTGTCGTCAGACGGCAAGAGACTGACGTAACAAGATAAGTATTGTAACAGGGCATCGCGGCAAAAGATGCAAAAATTTCGCCAGTGCCCCGCCGCCTTGGAGGCCCAATACCGCTTGTTTTTATGGGAAAACAGGCAATTCACGAGGCAGATCCGCAGGCCCAACGGGGCTGCGATCGGATGCCAACCAGGCTTTGACGTTTCGAGCGGCCCTACTCCCCCGCTACTTCTCGGGGGCGCTTAGCGCTTCGGATCGCGTCTTAGCGAGCTCGGCGATCGCGGTGTTGCTGCCGCACAAGACTACTGCCCGCGGTGATCATCTTCCATCTGCTCGAACGCCTCTGCCAACGCGTCGGCCGCATCGTCGCCGCGGGCCGCCTGAACCTTCTGTGTCTGGGTCTTCTCAAACCGCGCGAAGAAATCCCGGCCGGGCACCTCGCCGTTTTTAAGCATCCGCCGGACCTCCGCGTAGGGGAACCGCCTGACAAGTTTGTTCTTGACCATGTCCAGCGTCGCAACCTGCGCCATCCCTCGCCCGAGGAACAAGCTGGCCACCGCGACACAGAAGTACTTGATGTGGTACAGGAACAGCATCGGCATGATGTAGATCACCGTGATGTTTACGCACCCGCTCTCTAGCGCGACGGACTGTGCGCCGATCGCGTCCCAGTAGCTCACCGCCCACGACGAGCAGCGGGCATGGATAAAGACGTAGCTGCCGATCCACGCCGCGCTCCATAGGGATGCGATGACCCAGTCGAGCGTCGATGCGCCGGGGGCACTGGGCCGATCAACCTGATCGAGTTCCAGGATGAGCGGCCCAGCAAACGGGATCAGGAACAAGAAGAAGTAAAATACGATCGGATAAACCGGGCGCGTGATCGGCATCGGCATCGGAATCAAAGAGAACCCCCAATCAAACAGGCGTTGTGCGGAAACAGGACAAGCCAAGGAAAACAAGATGATAACAGGCCGACACCCCTGCAGGCATGCGCCGCAGCACTCGGCCTATTCATCATAAAGCGCCGCCATCAGCTCGCGCGGCGGCACCACCTCCCGGCCGTAAAGCAGCCCGCCGCTGATCACGGACACAAACCGGTTCCACGCCTCGTCCGGGCAATGCCACACCGGGTCGAACCGCATCCCCCAGCACTTGGCACACGCGAAGCGCGGCCGCCCGGCCTCGTACCTCGGCAGCGCGTCCCACGCACCGCCCGAGCGCCCCTTGAGGTAGTCCCCGATCGTCCACGCGGGCAGCGGCATCCACAGCTTCTTGCACACCCGCCCGCACTTCAGGTACTGCCCCGTCGCCAGCAACCGGCCCGGGCACCGCCAGTCCCACCCGCGGATGTGCTTGGGCTGTCCCGGCCCATCCTCCCGCTTCGTCCGCACACGCGTTGTCCGCTGCACCCGCTGGAAGTAGTCCTCGGGGATCCGCTCCCACAGGCCCTGCCACAGCGTCCCCCACACCTCCCAAGGCCCGCGCCCGTCGTCCGCCTGCGGATCGATCGGCCCGGACCACACCCGGTGCTTGCGGCCGATGGTGGCACGCTCGGGATTCGCCCGCTCCAACCGCCCTTTCTTGACCCACGACCACACCGTCCGCTGATCCCGCCCCAGCAGTTCCGCCGCCTCCGGCACGGGCAGGCCCGGCCAGTCGATCCGCACCGGCTTACACAGCTCCCGCAGCCGCTCACCCGTCAGCGTCAAAAAATGGTTCCGCCCCTTCATCGCGAAGTGCCCCTGCAATTCCGTGCGCCACTCGTGCGCACCGATCCGCGCATCGCTCGCCCGAAGCGCCACACACCACGCCCGCACCGGCCGCCGCAGCTCCTTGCGCGACACCCGCTCCATCCGCCGAGCCAGCGCCCAGGGCTCGTTTTCCAGCCGTTGACTGACCTCGTGCCAGGCCTCGAGTAACGCTTGATCCAGCTCATCCATCGCGTGTGCTCCGTGTGTAGAGAGGGGTTCTACAAACGGGCGGGGAGCGGGGTTGGTGCGCACAAGTGATGAATAGATCGCGATGGTTTGTCCGCCACTTGGTGAAGTGGCGGCTTCGTGACTCCTTTGACCGTCAATCGCGCAGCAGTCGAAGCCGCCGGTTCACAACCGGCGGACGGACCACTCAATCACGCGTCCCCGCCTTGCGGCTTACGACACCAATACAATCCGCCATGCGATGGCAGATAACTGTGCGCCAACTCATGCAAGTGCAGTTCGTCCCTCACCGGCGTCTGCCCCGCATTCTTCACGAACCATGTCCGGCGGCCCAACGCCTGATTCAGCGCCCGTGTCATCGAGGTCTTGATCCGGCTGCGCACCGCGACAGGTTCCCGTTCGTCATCCCAAGCCAGCACAACATGCAGATGCGACGCCTCGGACGCAACCGCGTAGAGCGTAAAGTGCTGAAGCAACTGGCTGTCAATTAGCGCTTGCAGCGCGACCGCCTGGGCCTTGTCTGAAAACGCCGTCGGCTCGCCCTTCATCTGCTCCCGATACCGCCCCGCCATCGCCTCATCCGGCGGCAAGGCCCCTTTCTCCCGGCGAGCATACCCCTTGGGATGGTCCGGCAACCACGTGCCGTAGGCATGAAACGTGAAGTGATACACCGGCATCCATGGAGTGTACCCAAGCCGCCGCTCAACACGAAGCCGCCACTTCACCAAGTGGCGGACGGACCAGCGGAAACGTGTCAGCGCCGATAGCCTTACACCCCGAATAAACGCGCCCCACTCCGTCCGCCGGTTAGTGAACCGGCGGCTTCGATCACCCCACAACCCGCGATCAACA
>JAHQVV010000189.1 GCA_019634195.1 Phycisphaeraceae bacterium
AGCGGCAAGTTCCTCAAAGAAAAGAAAGACTCTATCCAGGCCGTCGCCGTCGAGCCCGTCGAGTCGCCCGTCATCAGCCAGACCCAGGCCGGCGAAGACGTCCAGCCCGGCCCACACAAGATCCAGGGCATCGGCGCGGGCTTTGTTCCCAAAAACTGCAACCTCGACATCGTCGATACCGTCGAGAAGATCACCTCCGACGAAGCATTCAAAGCCGCCCGCGAACTCGCAGCGACCGAAGGCATCTTCGGCGGCATCTCCACCGGCGCCAATGTCCTGGCCGCCTGCCGAGTCGCCGAGGCAAACCCCGGCAAGACGATCGTCACCATCGGCTGCTCCTTCGGCGAACGCTACCTCTCCACCCCGATGTTCGCCGACCTGCAGAACTAAGCGGATCGATACAACTCAAGAACAGCCAAGCCCACGCCGACTCGGCCTGGGCTTCTTTTTATATCTCGATCGTCAATGGTTTACTGGCTGACCCACTTGTACCAGGCCTTGAGCAAATCCTTGCCCTGCATGCCGTAGACCTCGTTGACCGCGACGTTCATGAACTTCTTGTCCTCCCGGACCATCCGCACCGCCTTCGCGAACTTGTCCGGCGCCTCGGCCAGCGTCGAGACCATCGACCAGCACTCCGCGTAGTTCTCCGGTTTCATCGAGTCGGTCGTGTAGCCCCACGGCGCGGTCGCGTTGTCGATCTTCTTCGCTTCGAACAACTTCTTGACCACTTCCTTCCAGCCGCCCTCCTGCTTGAGGTCGCGCTTCTCGTAGGAGTAGATCATCACCGAGGGCGTCTTCATCGCCATCGCCTCGGCCAGGTCGCCGAACCCCGTCGTCAGCCCCGCGGGCTGGTCCTTGCCGCCGGCCCGGGCCATCATCAGGTGGCCCAACGCGTAGGTCGAAAAGCGAGCAACGTTTTCGTCGCTGCGCAGATCCGCATGTGCCGTGGCCAAGGCCGGCAGGAAGAAGCCCGAGGTGTTCTTGAGGTGGGTCTTGGTGTCAGCCTCTGGGCCAAAGCTGAACTTCATGCCGTCTTTCTCGTAAGAGTCCATCAGCGCGTCGACCCAGTTGCTCCACTCCGATACACCGTCGACGATGACGATATGGGCGGACCTGGGCGAACTCGCGCTGGCGATCGAAGCGGGGAAGCGCTTGATCAGCATGCCCTCGAGCTTCTTCAAGAGCGGCGCGAGCTTACCGGCTCGCGCCGCGTTGCAGTACAGCGTGGCGCGGGTCAGCTCGATGCGCTTGTAGCCCAGGCCCGCGTTCTTGATCGCTCGCTCGATCCGCTTCTGCTCCGAGATGTGCCAGTGCTCCGGGTCGGGGAAGCCAACCTTGAACGCATCGGCGTTGTCCGCGCCGCCCGCTTCGTCGCCGTCCGCATCGGCAGGCCCCGCATCCAGATCAACCGCCTCGCCCGAGGCGATCTTTTTAATCAGTTCGATCTGATCCTGGGTGAAGCCGTACTTCTTCAGCCGGCCTTCCGCGCCGGACGAGACACGGAAACCCACGCCGCGATCCGCCATCGCCGCGAGAACGTCTTGCGGGCTCTGGTCTTTGATCAGCCGAGCAACCTCGCTCATCTTGACCGGCCTATCGTTGGCGGCAGCCGCAAGGTCGCTGAACGCGACGAGCAGGATCAGAATGAGAGAGAGTGACAAGACCCGCCGGGGCAGATGACGCATCGCTTTCCTTTCGATTCGAGCGTGGAAAAGCCATGCTACACGCGCCGCCATCCACAGCCAAGGGATCCGTTGAAAAGGCATAAAAAAAACCCGGACCGGCCTACTGAAAGACCGGCCCGGGTTAGGAGGAATCAAAGTGTTAGACGATCAGGCGGTCTGCAGGTCAAGCGACTTGCAGGCGGTCTTGACGGTCTTGATGATCACGGCGGCGACCTTGTAGGGATCGGCGGCGGAGTTCGGACGACGGTCTTCGAGCCAGCCCTTGTAGCCGTTCTCGACCGAAGCGATCGGGATACGGATCGAAGCGCCGCGGTCGGACACGCCGTAGGAGAACTTGTCGATGGACTGCGTCTCGTGCAGGCCGGTCAGACGCTGCTCGTTCTCGGCACCATACACAGCGATGTGCGCGGCGATACGGTCTTGCGTGCCGAAGGCCTCGCAGATCTTGCCGTAGATTTCTTTGGAGCCGCAGGTACGCAGCACATCGTTGGAGAAGTTGGCGTGCATGCCGCTGCCGTTCCAGTCGCCCTTGACGGGCTTGCAGTGCCAGCTGATGGCCAGGCCGTACTTCTCGCCGACGCGCTCGAGCAGGTAACGCCCGATCCACATCTCGTCGCCTGCTTGTGCAGCGCCCTTGGCGAAGCCTTGGAACTCCCACTGGCCTGCCATGACTTCTGCGTTGATGCCTTCGACGTTCAGGCCCGCATCCAGGCACAGGTCCAAGTGCTCTTCAACGAGTTCACGACCGATCGCGTTGTTTGCGCCGACCGAGCAGTAGTACGGGCCCTGCGGCGCGGGGAAGCCGCCGGCGGGGAAACCGATGGGCAATTGCGTGGCGGGGTCCATGATGGTGTATTCCTGTTCGAAGCCGAACCAGAAATCGTTGTCATCGTCGTCGATCAGCGCGCGTCCGTTGGACTCGTGCGGCGTGCCGTCGGCGTTGAGGACTTCGGTCATGACCAGCCAGCCGTTCTTACGGCCGGGATCGGCACAGACGTAGACAGGCTTGAGCAAGCAGTCAGAACTACCACCCTCGGCCTGTTCGGTCGACGAACCATCGAAGGACCACATCGGGCAGTCTTCGAGCTTGCCGCTGAAGTTCTCGATGACCTTGGTCTTGCTGCGGAGACTCTGGGTGGGCTTGTAGCCGTCCAGCCAAATGTATTCAACCTTTGCCTTGCTCATGGTCGCTGACCACTCCTGTCCTGAAAGGGATTCTTTGTTAAACAACCCGTGATGGGTCATGCTGAACCGGGGTCCAAGGATGCCGAACGCCGGTCACGGCTTGGCTACGCTGCCGGTGCCTGGTACAGCATCATAATCTCAGCAAACCAAAAGTTCAACGCCTAATCACGCCGCGAAGAAAATTTTTATTGCCTATTTTTTAGGCAATCTTGCTCAAGAGCCACCAGATGCCCTGTCTATTGCGTTAAGAGCAGGAAAGTAGCGGAGCCGAAAGGATCACCCCGCGTCCAAGCGTGATAACGTGCCAGGCCCTAGTGCCTCGCCGATCGATTCACCGCCACCATCGCCCGCTGCAGAAGACACGCCAAAAGCCGATCCGCAAGACGCCGACGGCCGCGACTGGCTCTTCGAACACTTCCCCCAGAGCACAACCCCGGCACCTTCAACGCCGACCGCGAAGTGCTGCGCGACGCGTACGACTTCTGCTACGGCGTGCCCGTCGCCGACACGTTCACCCAGCTTGGGGACGGGCCCGAGCACTGGGCACAAGACCTCGCTTGCGCCCTCCTACTCAAGCGGTTGCCAGACGGCTCGTCCGCCAACCGCTTCACCGACTGCAAGAAAGACGGCCCGCTGACCGCGACGCCCTTTACCCTGCGTGCGATGCTGTCCTGCCCCGAAGCAGTCATTAAATAAGCCCTTGCGCACATCCAAACCGGGCAAAAGCACATCGCCGGCCCGGGTCGCTTATCACCGGCGTCGAGGCACCCCGAACCACCCCTTACTTAAGTACGAAAACCGATCGCGTTCACTGAAATATCCCAAAAAATAAGCCGTCACACAGCTATACTGCCACAAGCAAATCACCTACGCATTCAATGGACTTTCAGTGTGATCAACACCCAGCGATCGATCATCGGCTCCGCACTCGTACTGTCGGCCTGCATCTTCCTGATCGGCTGCGGTTCGGAAGCCGCATCGCCCAGTTCAAGCCGGCTCAGCAATGACGGCTCGGCGTCTGTTGTGAACGCCGCCGACAAGCCCGAGGGCGAGCCGA
Source organism: Phycisphaeraceae bacterium (assembly GCA_019634195.1). Taxonomy (GTDB): domain Bacteria; phylum Planctomycetota; class Phycisphaerae; order Phycisphaerales; family Phycisphaeraceae; genus JAHQVV01. Next base: position 3,931 of record JAHQVV010000189.1, read on the forward strand.
TCTCGTTCAACCGCGACATCCGCCCGATCCTCTCGGAGAACTGCTTCTTCTGCCACGGCCCGGACGCCAAGCACCAGGAAGCCGACCTCCGCCTCGACTTCTTCGAGCACGCCACCCGCGACCTCGGCGGCTACGCGGCGATCGTGCCCGGCGACCGTGAGGGCAGCGAGACCTGGCACCGGATCATCGATAAAGAAGACCCGATGCCCCCGGTCAAGAGCCATAAAAAGCTGACCGAGGGAGAGATCGAACTCATCGGCCGGTGGATCGATCAGGGCGCGACCTACGAGACACACTGGTCCTACGCCCCGGTGGTCCGGGTCGATCCGCCCGAGGTGAAGAACGAGGCGTGGGTCAGCAACGCGATCGACCGGTTCATCCTTGCCGAGCTTGAATCGCGCAAGATCGAACCCTCGCCGAAGGCCGACAGGCGCACGCTGCTCCGGCGCGTGACCTACAACCTCACCGGCCTGCCGCCGACGCCCGGACAGGCCGCCGCGTTCCTCAACGACACCTCGCCGCAGGCCTACGAGAACTACGTCGATTCGCTCTTAGCCGACGAGACCTACGGCGAGCACCTGGCGGTGTGGTGGCTGGACCTGGTGCGCTACGCGGACTCCGAGGGCTTCCACGGCGACCAGGGCCGAACCGCCTGGCCCTACCGCGAGTGGGTCATCAAATCGCTCAACGCCAACATGCCTTTCGACCGGTTCACGACCATGCAGCTGGCCGGCGACCTGATGCAGGACGAGCCGACGCAGGAGATGCTCATCGCCAGCGCCTACAACCGCCTGGCCCCGCAGACCGAGGAAGGCGGCGCCCAGCACAAGGAATACGAGACGATCTACAACGCCGACCGCGTCGCGAACTACGCCGACACCTGGCTCGGCTCGTCCGTCGCCTGCGCACAGTGCCACGACCACAAGTTCGACCCGTTCTCGGCAGAGGACTTCTACACCCTCGCCAGCTTCTTCTCCGACATCAACGAGCAGATCATCGGCCACCGCAACGGCTACGCCCGCCACACCCCGCCGTACATCCTGCTGCCGCAGAACGAAGAACAAGCCGCCAAAGTCAAAGAGCACAACCAGACGTACGCGGCGTTTATCGACAAGCACCCCATGGCCAAGATCGTTGAGGAGCGGTTGACCTGCCGGGACTACAAGCCGCCGGTCCCCAATGAACAGATCAAGGCCAACGAGTTCGAAGCCGAACTGAAAAAGCTGATCGACGCCCGCCACAAGCTCGCCAACGAGATGCCTACCGTCGGGATCACCCGCGCCCTGCCAACGCCGCGGACCGTCCGCATCCTCGCCCGTGGCAACTGGCAGGACGAGACCGGCGAGATCGTCCTGCCCGCGACGCCCGCGTTCCTCGGCGGGCCCCGCTCGACCGAAGGCAACCGCCTGACCCGCCTGGACCTGGCCAAGTGGACCGTCTCGCCAGAGAACCCGCTGACCGCCCGCGTCGTCGCCAACCGCCTCTGGGGCAAGTACCTGGGCACCGCGATCTCCAGCAACACGATCGAGCTGGGCAGCCAGGGCGTCCCGCCGACGCACCCCGCGCTGCTCGACTACCTCGCCACCGAGTTCGCCGGCAAGGGCTGGGACCTCAAGCACCTGATCCGCATGATCGTGACCAGCTCGGCCTACCAGCAGTCGGCAGACGCGCGCGACGACCTGGCCAACATCGACCCAGACAACACCAAGCTCTTCGCACGCCAGTCCGCGCTACGGCTGTCGGCCGAGGTGATCCGCGACAAGGCGCTGGCCGTGTCGGGCCTGCTCAAGCCGCGCCTCGGCGGGCCGAGTGTCTTCCCGTACCAGCCCGACGGGCACTGGGAGCCGCTGAACTTCCCCAGGCGCCCCTACCCCACCAGCAAGGGCGACGACCTGTACCGCCGCAGCGTGTACAGCTGGGTCCAGCGGACCTTCCCGCACCCCGCTATGGTGAACTTCGACAGCCCGTCACGCGAGACCTGCACCGGCCAGCGCATGGTGTCCAACACCCCGCTCGGCGCCCTGACCACGCTCAACGGGCCAACCTTCGTCGAGGCCGCGCGCACCCTCGCCGCGACGCTGCTCACCGAGTACCCCTCAGACGCCAACCGCCTCGACACGCTCTACCAGCTCGTCCTCGCACGCACACCCCGCGATACCGAACGGCAGGCACTAACCAAGCTCCTGGACAGCCAGCGCAAGCACTTCGCCAAGAACCCCGAAGACGCGAAGAAGCTGATCGCCGTCGGCGCGTCTCCTGTTGAACCGGACGCCGACCCCGCCGAGCTCGCCGCGTGGGCCTCGGCCTGCCGGGTCGTACTGAACCTGCACGAAGCGTTGACGCGCAACTAATTTGTACCCATGCCCTCCTGCGCGAGGGCGAGGCTCCCGCCGAGCCAACACAACCAGACAACGCGCGGCTCGGCAGGAGCCCCGCCTTCCCAGATGATGGGACCACAGCCATGCCTGATCAAAAGCCCCAACAACCGACGCGTCTTGAAAAGGTCATGCTCGACCGCGAGCACGCCGAGCAGTGCCTGCTCAGCCAGACCCGCCGCAAGTTCCTGACGAGCATGTTCGGGTCCGTCGGCTCGCTCGCGCTGGGCACGATGGCCGGGCCCTCGCTCTTCGCCGCGCCGACCAGCCCCGACCTGAGCGGCCCCCCGGCGACCAATGACCTCCGCGCCGCTTACCTCACCCACGCGCCCAAGGCCAAACGCGTCATCCACCTGTGCATGGCCGGCGGCCCCAGCCACCTCGAAACCTTCGACTACAAGCCGACCCTCGAGAAGATGGACGGCAAGGCGATGCCCAGCGAGCTCACCGCGGGCCAGCCCATCGCCCAGCTCCAGGGCAAAGCCCTCAAGGCCTTCAAGCCGCAGACGACCTTCAAGAAGTGCGGCCAGGCCGGTATCGAGATCAGCGACTACTTCCCGCACATCCAGGCCATCGCCGATGAGATGTGCGTCATCAAATCGATGACCACCGAGCAGATCAACCACGACCCCGCGCACACCTACTTCAACACCGGCACCATCCGGCCCAACCACCCGTCCATCGGCGCATGGCTGCTCTACGGCCTGGGCTCCATGAACGAGAACCTGCCCGGCTTCGTCGTCCTCACCTCCCAAGGCGGCGGGCAGGGACAGCCCATCAGCGCCCGCCAATGGTCCTCCGGCTTCCTCCAAAGCAAGTACCAGGGCGTCAAGCTCAACGCCATCGGAGACCCGGTCTACTACGTCGGCTCGCCCGACGGCGTCTCCACGCCCTGCCAGTCCGAAGTCATCGAGGCCATCAACCAGCTCAACCAGGACCACGCCAAGGTCGTCGACGACCCCGAGATCAGCAACCGCATCGCGCAGTACGAGCTCGCCTTCCGCATGCAGATGGCCATGCCCGACCTGACCGATTTCGCCAACGAAGACCCCAAGATCGTCGAGTCCTACGGCTGCAAGCCCGGCGACGGCTCGTTCGCCTCCAACTGCCTCATGGCCCGCCGGCTCGCCGAGCGCGGCGTCCGGTTCATCCAGCTCTACCACCGCGGGTGGGACCACCACGGCAGCCTCAAGAAGGGCATGGCCACCGCCTCTAAGCTCGTCGACCAGGCCACCGCCGCGCTCATCCAAGACCTCAAGCGACGCGGCATGCTCGACGACACCCTCATCATCTGGGGCGGCGAGTTCGGCCGAACACCCATGGCACAAGGCTCGGGGCGGGACCACCACATCAAGGGATACTCCATGTTCATGGCCGGCGGCGGCGTCAAGCCCGGCATCACCTACGGCAGCACCGACGACTTCGGCTACAACGCCACCGAAGACATCGTCCACGTCCGAGACCTGCACGCCACCATGCTCCACCAGCTCGGCATCGACCACCAACGCCTGACCTTCAAGACCCAGGGCCTGGACGCCAAGCTCACCGGCGTCGAACCCGCCAAGGTCATCAAAGACATCCTCGCCTGACCCCGCGCACAACAAGTGTGTGATGTGACACAGAACGTGCAGGTCACACGCCTTCAATGCCCGGCCCGGAAAGCCCACGCGCGCACAATCGGCGCGCCGCAGCGCATGCGCGTCTCAAGGCGGAGGGGACTTACCCCCCTCGCCAAACGCTCTGCCCTTTCAATCAAACCCCAACCCCTATCCCCGCGCGCACAAGCCGTGGACCATCCCCTCCCCCGCAACGCCGGCCAACGCACGCACAACGACGCACCGACTCCACCTAACCTATTCCTGCACCGCGTGTGCGACCACCCACCCCCACGTAATGATGCGGCTGCTTCCACGGTTCTGTTTACGACCACTGCAGTGGTTTGCGATAAGCAGCATAAAAATGGCCGCCGGGCAAGGCCCTGGAAGCTGAGCTGCCCCGAGCTATTGTAGGACTGCTGGCTGCCGGTGGCCTTATCGCTAGTTCCGACGGATCGATCGCTTCTTCAAAATGCCTGGGACTTCTGACCCAGCGTATCCAAGATCGATCACCGCCAGTTCATCCAGCTGCCTTGAACCAGATGCTCAATTGTCTCATTCGCCGGCACGGCAATGACGCTGCCATCGACGTGGAGCCTGTTAATCGATTGCGTCCCACCATCGATCGATGGCCCGTTGCGGCGGTGCCCGCCCCAAGTAAAGGTCGGGTCGGTAAAACCAGGCTCGCCGTTGCGGGCGGTCATCATGTCCGTCATGATCGGCTTGCCGTCACGTCGGACATCATCGATCTTCACCGGCCAAACTTTCTCTGCGTCCCCGGCGTTCTCCCAAGGCGCTTCATGCACACCGATCCGGCGGAAGACGTACCAGGACTGAGGGAAGACCACCGCGTCGCCCCCGAACAGCGTTAACTCCGTAAGCATTTCATCAGGCGTCGAGGGGATATCCGCAAGCTCCAAGGTGTCATGGACTTTGACCCCACGCGTTGGGCAGAACCAAGTCTCCACGCTGCCCTGCCCGTAGTCGAGCATGATTTCCAACTGATCCCGAGCGATCAGGTTGGGATTGGGGCCGTGGGTGCTGGATATGTCCGCGGTGGGCAGATCCCCCTTGAAATCGACCGCGTAGTTCCCGACGGCCAGCCCTACCTGGTGGAAATTCGAACCGCACTGAGATATCTGAGCCGTGAATCGGGCGTTGCCGAGCGCGGGCAGCAGGATCGCGATCAGCAGCGCAATAATACTGATCACCACGAGTAGCTCGATGAGTGTGAAGGCTCGGTTACGGAATTGTGGCATGATGGATCCCTTCCTTTATGGAGAAAAACAAACGTGTTGGCCGAGGTTCTGCCCGGCTTGAAAAGCCGGACGTGAAAGCCGTAGGCTGCTTTTCAGCAGCCTACGGCCATAAAGGAGGTAAAAAGAATCAACCGCGGCGACGGCGGGCGACCAGGAGACCGCCGAGGCCGAGCAGAGCGAGCGAACTGGGCTCGGGCACGAGTTCAAGGCTGATGTTATCCAACCCGATCTGATCGTTGCCTGTGAAGGGGTTGCTGATCGTCGAAATCACGTTGAAAGATGTAGCTGCTAAAGTGACTTCGAAGCTACCAGTGATCGTTGTCACTTGGAGCGATCCCAGGTTGTCCGGGACGTTACCGCTTGCCAAGCTCACGGCACTCCCGCCATCAAACGAGATGCTGAGGTCGTACGTCGAGTCGCCAGGCGAACCATTACCGTTGGTGAGGACATCGAAGCTGTAGTTAATCGTTTCGCCAACGTTGAAGACTTGCGCGAACGCGCCAGCAGGGTCGTTTGCGCCCGCAACACTTCCTGGGTTTGCAAAGAATGTCGCGACACTGGTCACACCGTCATTCGCGAGTTGGCCGGGGTTGCCATTGCCGCCAACTTGGTCGATGCCGCTGAAGCCGGTGCCATCGAACAGAATATTCTCATAGAAGTAATCGCCTGGGTTGTCTGCACGGCGTGTGCCGGGGTTGGAGGCATTGCCGCTATACGCGTCATCGGTTTGGCCAATCAGGTCTCCAGCGGTATCGCCGCCGAAGTCGCCATTTTGAGCGTCACCGAAAATCACGGTGGCTTCAGCGGATTGTGCAGCAGCAAACGAAACAGCAAGAAGGGAAGCGGTGGTGAAGAAACGAGTCATTGTTAACCTCCTAAGGTGGTAACAGGGGTGAAGGGAACGGTGTGCAATTTTGCACGGGTGCCCAGATGGGCGGTTTAGTCAGAAGGGATCAGGGTGAAGGTTCCTCGCCGGTGGCGAGCTCGTAGTGCCGGGCGACCTGCTCGGCGGTCAAAGGCTTGTCGTAGATCGCGACCTCATCGAGTCGGCCACGCAGCGGGCGCATGATGCTCAAGTCGGTTCGGAATTCGGGCCCATGAATCAGGTCTCCGTTGGATAGGCCAAGCCGCAACTTGATCTTGCTAATCGCTTGGATTGCATAGGGGATGTCTTCGACAAGCATGCCATCGAGATATAGCCGTGTGCGTTGGCGGTCGTTGACCAGTACAAGGTGTTGCCATTGTCGAACGGAGTAGGTTTTTGCCGTATACAGTTCGCGCGGCGTGGGGCCGTCATTGATAAAAGCCGGTGTGACGCGGATGGCGTTTGGCTTCCAGCCAATCGGCGACACCCTGCCTGGCAGCCGCTCGTCGTTCTCAAGCTGAATGGCTAAGCCTTGCTCTTCGCGAGCAGGGTGTGATCGGCTCAGTAGCGTCGCAACACTTGATTCGATCGTGTAGGCTTGGTCGGTGTAGTACCACAGCTCAACCGTGTTGACCGCCTGCTGGCTAAGCGACTCGATCGGACCAATCGTTTCGAAGTAGCCAAACGGCGCGTCCTGATTGACCAACCGGCCCGCCTTGCCGATCACGCCGGCGTCGGTCAGCATTGCCGGGCCGACCATGCTCAGGTCATCCCGCCCCGGCTCGATCTCGTTCGCAACCGTCTTGTCCGCGTCGTCCTCAAACCGCCAGTACGCGACCGGCTGGGCGCTGAGCACCGCCGCGACATACGGGTGCGGCGCATCTTCGTAAAACACCGGCGCCTCGCTCACCGCGATCATCTCCAACGAGCCCGTCTCCGGCTCGACCCGGCGGGCCTGGTTCTTGCCCAGCACCACCGGCTCGAACGCCAGCGGGGACCGCTCCGTCGGCTGGGCGCGGACCGAGCCTTGCATCACCAGGACGGTGCTTCCCTCTGCGGGGTCGGCCTCGACACCGAATTCGGTGCCCAGGTCCACGACGTCCATCCCCGGCGCGTGGACGATGAAGCCCTTGCTCCGCGCCGTCTCGCACCGGCCCACCAGCTTGCCGCGGTGCAGCCGGATCGCGTTAGGACTGTCCGTCGTTTCGATCGTCACCGGGGCCTGCACCAGCACCGCCGCGCCGCGCACCGTCGTGATCTGGGCGAAGCCCTGGGCCAGCGTCAGCCGGCGGTTGGGGCCAAGCAGCGTCCGGTCGGGCAGCGCCCCCTCGCCGTTGCGGGTCATCCAGACCGCGTGGTGCTGCTCGGTGATCGTGGCAACGACGCGGTTCGGGTCGGGACCGGGCGTCGTCGGGGTGAAGTCGGGCACGCCGGGGACGCCGGCCAGGTCTGCGGCGTCGTCGCCGGGGAGCAAGACGATCAGCAGCACGACGCCGAGCAATAGCGCCGCGGCGGTCGCGAGGGCCGCGACGCGCTTGGGCGTAACGGCGTGCTGGTAGACGTAGGTCAACGCGGAGAAGACCTGCTGCCTGGACGGGTTCTTGCTCGGCGGCGCGGGGAAGCGCTCGGTCGCCAGAGCCATCGGGTCCAGGTCTTCGCCACTGGACTCGATCTGAGTAATCAGGTTCATAAGCTGGTCGTGCGGCATCTCGTGCGGCTCGAGCAGTGTGTCTTCAACGCCGTCGGTGAGCTGGACAGTAAGGCGCGGCGCCTGGCCGACCATGCTGGGCAGCACGGCGTGGAGGTTCGCGCGGCTGCGATAAAGCGCCCGCGCCGCCGCATCCTCTAGCAGGATCGCTTCCAACCGGGCAAAGCGGGACTCGTCAATCGTGCCGTCGAGCAGGGCCTCGAGCAGCGGCAGCGCGTCGTGGTTGGTGCTCGGTTCGCTCACGCCTCGCCCCCCTGCCCGAGGCGCTTGGTGATGCAAGCGTGCAGCCGGCGGCGGATGCGGTTGAGCTGCTTGTACAGGCTGTTGGCCGATCTGCCGACCTGTTCGGCGATCCGCTGCACGGTCTTGCCCGGGGCGTAGGCCTGCGCCAACAAGTGACGCTCTTGCGGAACCAGGGCGTCAACACACTGGTGCAGTGCCGCACGTTCCTCAGACAAACGCTCTTGGTCCTCCGGGACCTCCCGAGCGAGCTGCTCCAGCACTTCATCCGAAAAAACATGCCGATCCCGGGCCTTGGTCCGCAGGTAGTTCTTCACCTCGAAGTACGCGATCTGGCACGCCCAGGTCGAGAACTTCGTCGCCTCATCAAACTGATCAAACTTCTGCCAGGCGATCAGGCAGGTCTTCTGCAGCAGGTCCTCGGCCTCGGTCGTCTGAGGCAGCAGCGTGCGGATGAAGCCCAGGATCGCGGGCTGATGCGCGACCAGCAGCGAGGTGAACCGCTCGTAGGCGTGGTCTCGGGTTGGCTCACGGTCGGTCTGCGACATGACAAGCAAGAGGAATCGAGAAAGGTGAAGGGGCAATCGCCCCACGCCTTTAAACGTACCCCACAAGAAGTATCAGCCTTATGATTCCCCAAAAAAAAGCCGCCATCGTGAATAGCGGCTTCAAAACGCGGTTTTTTAGCTCTGTTTTAAGGAAACGGGCGGGTTAAGATGGGAAAGGCCGTGGTCGGATTCGAACCGACGAATCGCGGATTTGCAATCCGCTCCCTTAGTCCACTCGGGCACACGGCCGGGATCGACGGCTGCCTGTGCAATGCGTCGAGCGGTAGATTGTAGACGACCCAGCGGGGCCTGCAAAGCGGAGCATTGTCCGGTGGGATGGGCGTCCCGCCCGTCAACAAATTTTTTGTCACTTCGATGACGGGCGGGACGCCCATCCCACCAGCAAATCACCCCAGCCGTTGCTTGCTCGCCCACAGGCCCAGCGCGGGGTTGGCGATGTAGAAAAACTTCTTGCCATCTGCGTCGGTGTGCCAGCCGGTGGTCAGCTTCGCGGGATCGTACTGCGCCGCGGCGTCTTGGTAAGCCCGGTAGCCAAAGCCGACGGACTCGATCTCCTCTCGCGTGACGCCCTCGCCGGGGCAGTAGGTGATCTTGAACCGGCCCTCGCTGGTGCCGTGGATCAGGTGGGCCGCAGCGCTGAGGTTGCCGGCCATCTCGGGGTCGGTCTCGATGGCTTGGAGCGTGTGGTCGGTGCCAAGGTAGCCGTGCCGGCGGATAAGCGTGTCGATGCCCGGGTCTTCGCCGAAGCCCTTGAGCGCCGGCGCGAGGACGACCAGCTCGCCCGCATCGGCCATCGCCATGCGCGTGCGGTACACCGCCTTGTTGCCCAGCCAGGTCGTGTGGAACTCTTCGGGGTCTAAGTAAACCACACAACGATCCACCGGCTCATCGAACACATCGAAGTTCACTTCGCGTGACAACCCCCCCGCCGCTTCGAACGTCGCGTCGTCGTCGCCGATATACAGGCCGCGGAGCACATTGTTGAACGCCCCGTCCGGGCCGATGACGGTCAGGATGAACTGCACGTTCAGGGCCGGCCGGATGAACTGATCAAACCCCGCGTTGAGCGCGCGGCGCACCGGCGTGTCCGCCCGGCCCATGATCGACTCCATCCCGCACACCGCGCCGAGGAAGTGGCTCTTGTCGATCGTGTCCTTGCCGCCCACGCCGATCATCACGTTCTTCGTGTAGTTCGCCAAGCCGATGACCTCGTGTGGCACGACCTGACCAACCGACACGATCAGGTCATAGTTGCCCTCGAAAAGCTGCTTATTAACCGCGACCTGCATAGATTGCTTGAGTTTGCCCTCGGAGAGCTCGCCGATGAAGTCGGCGGGAAGCTCGCCAAGCTCGCGCAGGTCGTCACGCCAGCGGTGCGGCAAGATACGGTCCATGGGGATGGCATCGCCGAACATGCGGACGCACTGCGACTCGGTCATCGGCACGTGTGTGCCCAACGCCGGCATCAGATCGATGTGCACCCGATCGGCCAGCTTGTCCCACAGGTACGCGGTGATCTCCCCGGCCATCGAGTTGAGCCGAGTGATGTCCGGCGGGAGGACCAGCAGACGCTTCACACCCGGGCTATCTATTTGCTCAGCGATGTACTCATCAAGATGCGCATGCAGCGCCGCGGTATCGATCGTGTTCGTCGCGTGGCCGGTGGAGAGGAAGTTGGGCATGGCTTGGGCTCGGTTGGCTCGGGCTCCTTCTCCCTCCTAGGGAGAAGGCGGGGGATGAGGGTCGGGCGTCAAACAGACCGCCGCACACTCAATACTTCACTGTGAATCTTACGCTGGACCCTCACCCCATCCCTCTCCCTAGACAGGGAGAGGGGGCAAGGCGCCCCGATCCTCACCGCCTCACGCGTGCGTTGCCTTCCCAGATCGACCAGACCTGTTCTTCATCCGCAGGCTGGCCGTAGTCGGTCAGCAGCGTCGCCGCGAGTGCGCCGCTGGCCCAGCCGAACTGCGAGCACTTATCGATCGGCCAGCCTTGCAAGATGCCGTAGAGAAGCCCGCCGACAAAGCCATCGCCGCCGCCGATCCGGTCCACGACGCCGATCGGGCGGGGGTTGATGACTTCCCAGTCGTCGCCGCAGTTCACGATCCCGCCCCAGTGGTGCAGGTTCGCGCTCTCGACCTCCCGCAGCGTGGTCGCATAAACCGACGCATCGGGGAACTCGTCTTGAACGCGCCCGATCATGGCCTTGAACCCGTCGATCTTCTCAGCGATCCCCTTGCCGCCCGCCTCGGGCCCTTCGACACCCAGGCAGAGCTGAAAGTCTTCTTCATTGCCGATCAGGATGTCGGTCAGCGACGCGATCTCGCGGAAGGTCTCACGCAGTTCTTTCTCGCGCCCTTTCCAGAACGTCGCGCGGTGGTTGAGGTCAAACGCGACCTTCGTGCCGTGCTGCTTCGCCTTGCGTGCGATGTCCAGGCATAGCTGGCTGGTCTTGGGCGACAGCGCGCCGATCAGACCCGACAGGTGGACAAGCTGTGCGCCTTCTTCACCAAAAATACGACCAAGGTCAAAGTCATCGGCAGACAACTCCCGCCCCACTTCACCCGCACGGTCGTTGGCCACGCGTGGCCCGCGCGAGCCGGCGCCACTGTCCGCCATATTGATCTGGTGGCGGTGGCCCCACGGGCTGCCCTGCTCGAACTCCGGGCCTTCGTAGCTCATCCCGCGGTGACCGAGGTTGTTCTTGATGATCCGCGAGACGGGGCTGTCCTTCACGAACGCGGTGAGGATGTGCACGGGCAGACCGAGGTAGCTCGACACGCTGCCGACGTTCGACTCGGCGCTGGTCGCCTGCAGCTTGAACGTGTCCGAGCAGTGGAACGGCTGGCCGTTCTCAGGCGTCAAACGGATGCCCATGCTCGTCGGGATGACCAGGGCGTACTTCGCATTTTTCTTAAGTTCAATCATTTTTAGAAGCTAGGGTTAGAAGTCAGAAGTTAGTTTTCGGGAGGGTGAGGCTCCCGCCGAACCGCAAGTCACAAAGGGCTATCGGCTCGGCGGGAGCCTCGCCCTCCCATTCAATCAGGCGTAGTTAGGATCAAGCTCGATCCCAAAATAGTTCTTCGCGTTGTTAAAGCACACGTCCGCGACGAGCCCGCCGAGCATCGCCTGATCGTCGGGCAGTTCGCCGTTCTCGACGTCCGTGCCGACGAGGTTGCAGAGGATGCGGCGGAAATACTCGTGTCTCGGGTAGCTGAGCATCGACCGCGAATCCGTCAGCATGCCGACGAAGTGCGACAACAAGCCGAGGTTGCTCAGCGCGTTGAGCTGGGCGGTCATGCCCTCCTTCTGGTCGTTGTACCACCAGCCGCTGCCGAACTGCATCTTGGACTTGATGCCGGCATCGTTGTCCTGGAAGTTGCCGAGCATCGTGGCGAAGAGGTAGTTATTGACCGGGTTGAGGTTGTAGATGACGGTCTTGGGCAGTTCGCCGCGCTCGGAGAGCTCGCCGAACAGGCGGACTAGGCCCGGGCCTTGCGGCTCGTCGCACATCGAGTCGCAGCCGAGGTCCGGCCCGATCTCGCGGAACAGCTTGCGATTCAAATTGCGGATAGGCCCGAGGTGCATGTTCATCGTCCAGTTCTTCTCCGCGTTGAGCCGGCCGTAGAACTGGAAGAGGTAGCCGACGAACTGCGCGGTCTCGTGGGCGTTTGCGTTCTCGCCGCCGCGGACTTTTTTGTAGACCGCTTCGACATCCGCCTTAGTGAAATCGGCATCAGGCAGGCTCGCGACGCCGTGATCAGACATCCGGCAGCCCGCATCGTGAAACGCCTGGTGCGTTTCTTCGAGACGATTGATCAACGCATCAAAGCCATCGCCCTCGACGCCGAGCGTGCCGAGGTAGCCGTTGAAGATCGTCGCGTCGAAAATTTTATTGAGCGTATCAGGCCGCCAGGTCGGGGCGACCGCAGTCGCAAGCCCGCCCTTGGCAATCGCGGCGTGGTGCTCCAGCGAATCGGCAGGGTCATCGGTCGTGCCCACCATCGCGATCTTCATGTCGTCCATGATCGACCAGGTACTCATCTCTGGTAGTTGGCGGTTCGCCTCGTCCCAGACCTCTTTCGCGGTGCCTTCGCTCAAGAGCGTGTCGATGCCGAAGTACCGCCTAAGCTCCAGGTGCGTCCAATGGTACAGCGGGTTGCGCAGCGTCTGAGGCACGCACTTGGCCCAAGCCAAGAATTTATCGTAAGGGTCCGCGTCGCCTGTGATGTAGGCCTCATCGATCGCACACGCCCGCATCGCCCGCCACTTGTAGTGGTCGCCCTCCAGCCAGATATCCGCGAGGTTGTCGTAGACCCGGTTGTTCGCGATGTCGCCGGGATCGAGGTGCGTGTGGTAGTCGTAGATCGGCTGATGCGCAGCGACGCCGTGGTACAGCCGGGCGGCGGTATCGTTGGTCAGCAGGAAGTTGTCGTCTAGGAATGCCATGGCGAACCTCAGATCGTCATCGCATTAAACCCGCCGTCGACCACCAGCTCGCTGCCGGTGATGAACGAGCCCGCGTCCGACGCGAGCAGCAGCGTCGCGCCGATCAGCTCGTCGGGCGACCCAAAACGATTCATCGGGGTATGCCCCATGATCTGCGCGACACGCTCGGGCGTCAGCACCTTCTTGTTCTGCTCGGCAGGGATGAAGCCCGGCACCAGCGTGTTCACACGGATACCCTGCTCCGCCCACTCGCGCGCGATGTTCTTGGTCAGGTTGTGGACCGCGGCCTTGCTCGCCGAGTAGGTGAACACACGGCTCAGAGGCGTCACGCCCGACGCCGAGCCGACGTTGATGATCGAACCCGTCTTGCCGCTGTCCAGCCAGTGCTTGGCGAAGACCTGGCAGGCGAACACAACGCCCTTGTAGTTGATCGAAAGGATGCGGTCGATCTCGTCTTCGGGGATCTCAAGGAACGGCGTCGCCGAGTTCACACCCGCGCCGTTCACAAGGATGTCCACCGAGCCGAGCTTGTCGAGCACGTTCTTCAAGAGCGATTCGACATCCGACTTGCTCGACGCATCGCATGCTTCGAAGGCCGCCTCGCCGCCGGCCTCCGCGATCATGTCGATGTTGGCCTTGGCCTTCTCCTCGCTCCGGCCGACGAGCACGACCTTCGCCCCCGCCGTCGCAAGCCCCTTGGCCATCACGCCGCAGAGCACGCCCGTCCCGCCGATGACCACGGCGACCTTCCCATCCAGCTTAAATCGATCTAAATCACTCACTTCTATACCTTTCGTTGAGCGAAGCATTCTACCGCTTGGGAAACATCTGCGAAAGTTTGATAAAAGGCAGATTGAACCGCAAAGACGCAGAGGGCGCAAAGGAAGGCAGATTTTTTTGTTTATTGTTTGTTTACGGTCGTCTTGGGGTCTATGAGGGTTTTTGATGTATGATGCTGGATTGACGTAAAGTGCCTTCCTTAGCGCCCTCTGCGTCTTTGCGGTTCAAAAAAGAACCCACAGGAAACCTAAATGATCACCTTCACGATCAACCACGCCCCCGCGACCGCGGCCCCGGCATACATCACCGCGGTGAACGGCTTCTCGGGGATGCGGTGGTGCATCACGATCCCCAAGAGCGAGCCGATCGGCACGAACAGCGCAAACACCGCCGACTCCTTGAGCGAGTCCAATGTGATCCAGCCCAGCGCGAAATAGCTCGGCAGCTTCAGGGTATTGATCAGGATGAAGTACAGCACCAGCGAGCCGGTAAGCAGGCGTTTGCCCATCTTTTGGTCGAGCCAGTAGATCGACATGATCGGGCCGGCCGCGTGCGCGAGCATGGATGTGAACCCCGCCGCCGCGCCAACACCAACACCCGTCGGCTTGTTGCCCGGCAGTGTCGGGACCTTGCCGCCGCTGAGCCGGTACACCTGCACCGCGACCATGAGCAAACAGATCGAGCCGACAAAAATCGACAGGACGGCGCCGACGTTTTCGCTGGACTCGGTCTTGCTGCTGCCGTCGATGAGCATGAATAAGAGGAGCGTGCCGATCCCGATACCGACGATCCCGCCGAGCAGCGCGGGCCGGAGGTGCGGCCAGCTCTGCTGCTTGCGGTGCTGGTAGACCGCGAAGGTGTCCGCGACGATCAAGATCGGCAGCATCACGCCGAGCGCCCGGTCGGCCGGCATCGCGTTGGCAATCAGCGGCACGGCCAGGATCCCAACACCGCCCCCAAAGCCCGACTTAGCGATCCCCATCACGATCACCGCGGCGATAACGAGGCTGTAGTACAGCCAAACCGACGTGTCTGCAGGCGGGGTGGGGAGCCAGGATAAATTACAGATCAACAACAAAAAATCAGTTCGCTCCGATGACCTGGTTAGCGAGTGACAAGTCGACCGGCTGATCAATCTCCCCGCCCGGCTTCGCTGCGCTGCCGACGATGAAGCCGTCGCACGCGGACTTAAGCAGCGGGATCGATTGCGCATCCGCCCCGCTGCCGATGAGGACCGGCGTGTCACCCGCGTAGCGTTTTACTTCCTCCGCGTGGCTCGGATCCGTCGGCTTGCCCGTGCCGGTGCCCGAGACGATCACCGCATCCGCCCCGGCACGCTTGACCAACTCCTCCACCTCATCCTGCAACGATCGCTCGGCCAGCGGCGCCGCGTGCTTCACACGCACATCGGCCAGCACTTTCATGTGTTCTGCGCCCAACGCCTTTCGGTAGCGCATCAGATCGGCTGCTTGACCCTCGATGACGCCCTGGTCCGTCACCGCTGCGCCACTCAACACATTGACCCGCACGTAGCTCGCACCCACCGCCGCGGCGACCGCGATCGCGGACAGGCCATCGTTGCGCAGCACGTTGATCCCCAAAGGCACTGCCGGCACCGCTCGTCGAATCTCACCGGCCACCCGCGTCATCGCCGCGACCGTCTCGCGCGGGGCACCCCCCTTGTAAAACGGCACATCGCCGAAGTTCTCGACCATCAACCCATCCGCCCCGGCCTGCCCCCAGACGAGAGCATCAGCCACCGCCGCCTCGATCACCACGCCGAAATCCCCGGCAAAACGCGGGCTGCCCGGCAACGCCTGCAAGTGCACCATCCCGATCACCGGGTGGCTCACGCTTGCCCATTCTTCCAAAATCGCTTCCATCACAACGCCTCTTCTTGCGGACTCGCTCTCGCGATACCATACTCTTTCACAGCGTCACCCGGATGGTGACGCACGAAGCGACAGCCGGCGGGGTTTAACCAACCTCGCGAGAGCTTTTCCCATCAAGCCGCAGCAACCCCACGCCGGTCAGCGTGCTGCACGATTGGTGGCAACTCCTACGCACGCTGACCAAGCGAGAACGAACATGCTGCCCAAGGAACCACCCCGCCGCCCGCAACTGGGCTTCCTCTACCTGCCGCCCTACCGCGTCCAGGGCGTCTCCATCGCCGGCGAAGCCACCGCCGTCCAAGTCCCCGAGCTGGACATCGGCTTCGACATCGGCGAGTGCCCGCGCGCGATGCTCACCTCCAACACGGTCGCGATCAGCCACGGCCACATGGACCATATCGCCGCGCTCATCTACTACTTCTCCCAGCGCTCCTTCCAGGGCATGGGCACGGGCAAGATCGTCTGCCACCCCGACCTGGCCGAACCGATCCACAACCTGATGGGGGCGCTCGTCAACATCGAACGGCAGCGCACGCCCTACGAAGTGGTCACGATGAACCCCGAGGACCAGATCCCGCTCAAGGGCAACGTCGTGCTGCGGGCGTTCCCGACAATCCACACCGTGCCGTCGCTGGGCTACTCGTGTGTCGAGATGCGTAGCAAGCTCCGCGCGGATCTTGTTGGCACGCCGCAAGAACAGCTGATGCAGCTCAAAGAAAAGGGCGAAGAGATCACCGAGCTGCACGAGATCCCGCAGGTCACGTACATGGGCGACACGCTCTGGGGCAAGCACTTCGAGCGGCCCGAGGTCCTGGACGCAAAGGTGCTGATCACCGAGTGCACCTTCCTCGAGCCGGGCCACCGCAAACGGGCCGGCGTCGGCAAGCACCTGCACCTGGACGACATCATCCAGCTGCTCGAAATGTTCCGCGGCGAGCACGTCGTGCTGACGCACATGTCCCGCAGAACGAACCTATCGGTCGTACGCACGACGCTGGACAAGTACGTGCCCAGCGACCTGCGCGAGAAGCTGCACGTCCTGATGGACGGCCGGACGAACCGGGCTCGATACGAAGCGCAACTCGCAGAAGCAGAGGCGCGGGAGTAGGCGTGGGGTTGAGGCGATGCCATGACTAGCGATAGCCGACCGAAATACTTTCTTGCCATAGCTGCGGATCCGCCCCACCGCCCGGAGTTACAGACAAGTGCGTTGGGATTGGCGCAGGCCCTAAATCTAATCAAAGCAAAGGTCGGAGAACCAAAAAGCGAACTGCTGCTGGCAGTCACGCCTGATCGCCTCGAGTTGCGTGTTCTCTTTGGTGAGGCGGACCTGGTCGGTGGCAATCCAGTCTACATCGACTTCTCAACGATCGATACGACCTCACCCGCAGGCCGAAGCCTGGATATGCCGCTGCTCAAAGCTGTAGGCATCAAGAAAGGCAATTCCCATCGACCAGCGGTATTCGATTGCACTGCAGGCTTTGGCGAAGACGCGTGGTTGCTTGCGTCGCATGGCTGCAAGGTCTGGGCCGCCGAGCGGCATGATGTCATCCGTTTCATGCTTGAGGACACCGTCCTTCGCTCAGAGAGTACCCACAAGCAAATTGCGAAACGCATTCAAGTTTTGCCCAGCGATGCAAGGAACTGGATGTATAAATGCCGGGGGGCCGACGCCATCGTCCTCGACCCGATGTTTCCGCTAGGCCGCAAAGCCAAGGAACGAAAACCGATGCGTGTCTTGCGATTACTCGCAGGAGACGACAACGATGCGCCCGCCGTGCTCGACGCCGCCCTCGCGGCCGGCGTGCACCGCGTCTGCGTCAAACGCCCGCTCAAGGCACCGGTGATCGCCAATGAAAAACGGCCCGCCCCTGATGTGGTCTACAAGGGCAAGGCCGTTCGGTTTGATGTCTACCTCAACAACTAAGCTGTGACCGGCTCGCTGCTGATCTCAGGCTCGTCGTCGACGGGCTTGGCCGGCTGCGGGCCGCTCGCCGGGCCCTGGCCCTTGGTGCCGATCGTGAGGATCGGTGCCGCGACCGCGATCGAGGAATACGTCCCGACCAGCACGCCCAGCAGCATCGCGAACGCGAAGCCGTGGATGCCGTCGCCGCCGAGCACGTACAGCGTGCCCACCGCGAGCAGCGTCGTGCCCGACGTCAGCACCGTCCGGCTGATCGTCTGGTTGATCGAATCGTTGATAATCTCAGGCGTCGCCCGGCTCAGCCGCCCGCGGTTCTCGCGGATGCGGTCGAACACAACGATCGTGTCGTTGAGCGAGTAACCGATGATCGTCAGGAACGCCGCGATCATCGCGAGGTTGATCTTGAACGGGTCGAGCATCAGGAACTGCACGATCGGCGAGTCGGCACCGAGCTGGTTGTACGCCAACCCCGCCAACGCGATGACACCGAGCGCGACCGCGACGTCGTGGACCAGCGCCGCGATCGCCGCAAGGCCGTAGCGGATGCTGCCGAACCGGATCCAGATGTAGATGACCACCGCGAGAAGCGACAGGAAGATCGCGACGATCGCCTGCTGCTTCATCGTGCCGGACACCTGGCTGTTGAACACGGTGACGTTGCTGAAGCTCGAGTCGCGCTGCAGCGCGTCCTTGACGAGCTTCCACTCGGTATCCGCCAGGCCGTTGGTATCGCCGAAGCGATCCGCGACGACCGGGTCGGAGTAGTCGGTCGAGCCGTTGTCGTGCGCGACAACGATGACGCTCTTATAGAGCAGGTTGCCCGCATCGTCGAAGCGGTTGTCCTGGTCGCCTTCGCGTACCTCGTCAACGGGGACCACCGTGAAGTCACGCGGGCCCAGCTCGTCGTGCGGGGGCTGGCGACGCATGCGTTCGATTCGCTCGGTGACCTGCTGGGTGCTCAGCGCGGGGGTCATGTCTTCCACCAGCATCGCGACGCCGCCCGCAAAGTCGGGCAGGTTCACGTCCGCATTGGCCGGCAGGTCTTCGTACACATCAGAAAGCAGTCCGGACTCCATCGGCTCGACGACGTCTTTCGCGTCCTTCGCGTCGATATCCTGGCCCGCAAACTCAATCGTCCGTACCGACTGAAGCACGTCATCAAACGCGATCTTCAAGAGGTCGGCGACGGCCTGGCTGTCCGTGATCAGCGTCGCGACGTTGAAGCCACTCGATACCTCCGGGTCCTCGTTCTGCCCGGTCGAGATGACCTGGACTTCCTTGAGCAGCGAGAAGTCGGCCATGGGGTCCGGCTCATCGATCCGGCCGGTGCCCGCGAGCCGATCGTACTCGGCCATCGCCGCTTCGTGCCGATCGTAAGACGCCTTCACCGCGGCAAAGACTTCCGCGGCCTTGTCGCTTGGGGGGTCGTAGTTCGCGTCTGCCTCGATCGCTTCCTGCGCATCCATCGACAAGAGCGCGACTGCTTCGATGCGATCACGGGCGTCGCCGATGTTCAGCGTCGTGAGAACGGGATCGCCGAATTCGTCTTCCTCGTCCGTCGGCTTGAGGTCGAAACCGACCGCGGTACCCGAGCGGAACTCGATATCGAGCATGTCCACGCCGCGGACCGCGAACGCCTCGGTCAAGCCGCCGATGAGCAAGATCGCGCTGATCGGCAGGACGAACTTCGCCTTGCTGATCCACTTGACCTTCGGGTGCATCAGCTTGTGCATCGCCGGGATCATCGTCGGCAGCATCTCCAGCGTCTTCGGCTTGCGGTAGCGGACATACAGATCGAGCAGCACCTTCGTGCAGAACAGCGCGGTGAACAGCGTCGCAAGGATGCCGATGCCCAGCACGACGGCGAAGCCCTTGACGTCGCTCGTCGCGGTGTAGCCGAGGATCAGACAGGTGATCAGCGTGGTGATGTTGGCGTCCAGAATCGTGGACAGCGCCTTGCCGTAGCCCTGCCGCACCGCGATCTCGACAGCAACCTTCCGGTCCATAAGTTCTTCACGGATCCGCTCGAAGATCAGCACGTTGGCGTCGACCGCCATACCGATCGTCAGCACCAGACCGGCGATACCGGGGAGGGTAAAGGTCGCCTGGGTCATCGCGAGGACGCCGAGGATGAGGACCATGTTGGCGGCGAGCGCGAAGTTCGCGACCATGCCGGCGAAGAAGTAGTAGATCGCCATGAAGATGGCGACAAGGATGATCGAGGTGATCGCGGCGCGGAAGCCGGCGGCGACGTTGTCCGCACCCAGGCCCGGGCCGATCGTCTGCTGGCTGACCGGGCTCTCGGAGAGCTGGCCCTCGAGCGAGCCGGCCCGCATGGTGTCGCGGAGGTATTTGATCTCGGCCGCGCTGAAGTCGCCGGAGATCTGCACGCCGGCGGTCAGGCGGGCGCGGATGCTCGGCGTCGTCAGGACCTTGTCGTCGATCAAGACCGCCATCGGCCGCTGCAGGTTCTGGCCGGTCATCGTGCCCATCAGCGAGCTGCCCTTGCCGTCGAGCGAGAAGTTGACGACGGGCCGGCCGAGCTCACCGGGAGCGCTGTTGACGCCGGTGACGACCCAGTCCTGATCGCGGGTCATCGACATGCCCGTTTCATTGTGAAGCAGGATGTAGAGCCGGCCGGCGTAGGGCCGAGCGACGACGTTGCGTCCCTGCGGATCGCCGAAGTAGTTGGCCGTGGCGTTGCGGGCCTGGCCTTGCACGATGGGGTCCGTATCCAACGACTCGAGCAGCCACTCTTCCACACGCTTACGGTCGGGCGCATCGTCGACGTACTGCTCCAGCTCATCGATTTCGAACCAGCGGAAATCCGCGTCCGGCCGGGCGCGCGGGCCCTGCTCGTCGAGTTGCCGGAGGAAAGGCGTGACCAGGGGGTCCTGCGGGTCCGCACCGACGCGGAACTCAAGCACACCCGAGCCACGCAGCAGCGCGATCAGGTCCTCGGGTCCGTCCAGCGGGCCCTTGACCGCTTCGTAAGCAACCATCGTGTCGTACGCCGTCTGGATCTCTTCAGCGCGGTTCGGGTACTGCCCAAGCAAGCTCTCGAGCTTTTCCTGCCGAGCGGTCTTGACGCCCGCGGCCTTGTCCTTCTCGCTGAGTTCCTGCGGCGGGATATCTTGGAGAAAGTCGAATTGTGCCTGGCTAAAGCTGTTGGCGGACAGCAGATCGGCCTCTTTGACGCTGAACCGGTCCGCCGCGTCGAAGTAGAACTCCTCGGCCTTGATGAACTTGTCGTAGACGCCTTGGTTGTCGTCCCGCTTATCACGGGGGATCGCGTTCCATGCGGCGGCGGCGTTGTCGTAGTCTTCCTTGGCCTGGGTGCGGTCGTTGAACAACACCTGGATTTCTTCGAGGTCTTCGAGCAGGCCCGTGTTGCTACCCGCGAGGTTTTTAAGGGATTGCTCGCCGCCGGCCTTAAGCGCCCTGTCGAGCTCGCCCTGCGTGAGGTTGCCGCGTTTCAATTGGTCCATCGCGTCATCGAAGGCCTTGCGTGCCTCGCGCACCTTGGACGGGGCCGAGGCCATCTGCACCTCGATGCGGTTGCCCGCGACCTCTTTCCAGACCAGGTTCCGCGTGCCGTTGGGGTCGACGCGGTCCGAGAGGATGGCGATGGTCTCTTCGATGACCGTCGAGCGGTTGGCGTTGCTGTCGGGGATGACGACGTCGTAGACGAGCCGGGTACCGCCCGCCAGGTCGATGCCGGGCTTGAGCCGGTCCTCGGGGCCGTAGACGCCGGGGACCCAGAGCAGCGCGACCGCGCCGAACATGACGGCGGCGATCAGCGAGACGCGCCACCAGTGGATGTTCATCGCGTAGAGCACGGCCGAGCCCAGGAAAAGCGCAGCAATAATAAGTAGGAAAGTGATAGCCATGGTTAGGTTTCTTTGGGGGGAAGTCGGTTGAAAGGGGTCGGCGCGGCGGCCGAGACGTGGTCACAAAGCGCGGAGAGGGCTTGTGATCACGGTGATCGGCCGGACGTCGCGTGCGCGGGCGCTTGCGGCGGGGCCTGTAAGACGGGGGTTGTTGACGGGGCCCAGGGGGTGGGTTCGCAGAACGAGACCTGCACGTCCAGCGCGTCGGGCTGGTCGTCATCGCCCTGCTCGGCCTTGGTCAGGCTGCGCGGCGAGACGCGGTGCGAAGGCAGCTTGCCGACATCGACCCCCGTCTCGGAACTGGCGGGCTCTTCGTCGGTCTGGGCCTGCTTGTCCACGCCACCGCCCACCGTTGCGCTAAGCAGCAACGAGGTGATCACGGCATGGATGAGTTCGAGCATGGGGTTTTACAATTGCGTTGTTGGGTGGGGACAGGCTTCCAGCCTGTCATGTATGGGTAGAGGTGAGATGACAGGCTGGAAGCCTGTCCCACCCGTTCCATTATTCCTTCTCGGCTTTTTCGGTGACGACCTCGCGGATCGCTTCCTTGCTGAACTTCATGCGGGTGTTGTTGTTCTCGTCGACCTTGACGACAACCTCGTCTTCACGAACCTCGACGATCGATCCCTTGATCCCGCCGATGGAGACGACCTTGTCGCCCTTGGACATAGCGCTGAGCATCTCTTGCTGCTTCTTCTTCTGCTTCCGCGAGCCGCCGCCGAGCATCATCATGAAGATGATGACGGCGCCGAAGATCAGCATCATCGTGAACAGGTCGAAGCCGCCGCCAGCCGATGGATTTGCACCCTCTTCGCCGGGGGCTGCGCCGTCTGGGGTCGCGGTGGTCCCGGTTTCATCCGTCCCGGGCTGAGCCAGGAGCAGCGGTTGTCCGTCAAGGGCAAGCACGGTGTACATCGTAAAACTCGTGTTCGTTGGGGTCGGATCGTCTACCCGGGCACGCCGCCCGGCCGCTCAACCCAGACCGGCCACCGGCCAGTCCCGGGCGAGCGAGGACCACGCATTGTGAGCGATCGCGGCCCGGATGTCCAGCATGAGCCGTTGGAAGTGCCTCAGATTGTGCAGGCTCACCAGGTTCGACCCCAGCATCTCCCCCGCCTTGAACAGGTGGTGCAGGTAAGACCGGCTGTAGCCCCCGGCACAGGCTTCACAGTCGCAGCCCGCGTCGATCGGCCCGCCGTCGGCCTTATGGGACGCGTTGCGCAGCTTGACCACCCCCCGCGGGGTGAACGCGTAGCCCTTCCGGCCGTTGCGCGTCGGCAACACACAATCAAACATGTCCACCCCCGCCCGCACCGCCGCGACGATGTCCCGCTCGTAGCCCACGCCCATCAGGTACCTCGGCTTATCAACAGGCAGCTTCGGGGCCGTGTGCTCGACGACCCGCTTGATCTCGTCCGGGCCCTCGCCGACCGCCACCCCGCCGATCGCGTAGCCGGGCGAGTCGAACGAACAGACGCGGTCAATACACCAGTCACGCTGGTCTAAATCCGTCCCGCCCTGCACGATGGGGAAGAGCGCTTGTTGCTGGTCGCGCTCGCTGTCGTGGTGCGTCTTGATGCAGCGCTCAAGCCAACGCAACGTCCGCTCGTTGGCGACGCGAACGCGCTCGACATAAGCCGACTCGTCCCCATCGAACTGATTGCTCGCCGGCGGGCAATCGTCAAACGCCATCATGATGTCCGCGCCCAGTTCGTGCTGCACCTGCATCGACCGCTCCGGCGGAAGATCTATCATCGCGCCATCCAAATGGCTCTTGAACCGCACGCCTTCATCGGTGATCTTATTCATCTCCGCGAGCGAGAAGACCTGGAAGCCCCCCGAATCGGTGAGCATCGGGCCTTGCCAGCGGGTCCATTCTTGTAAGCCGCCGTGCCGTGCGATGAGGTCGGACCCGGGCCGGAGCATGAGGTGGTAGGTGTTGCCGAGGATGATCTGCGCGGAGGTACTCCGGACCTGATCGGGCGTAAGCCCCTTGACCGTGCCCTGCGTGCCGACGGGCATAAACGCCGGCGTGTCGAACGCCCCGTGCGGCGTCGTCACCCGGCCGACGCGGGCGTGGGTGGTTGGGTCTTCTGCGGTGATCTCGAAGGACAATGCGGGCATGTGGCGGTGATGGTACCTCACGCATAGGCACAAAGGCGCAAAGCAACGCGCAACGAAGAGGTCAGCTGTCGCGCAGCCGGTCCGTGTCCTGCTGCAGGATCTTCTTCTCCCGGCTGGTCAGCGACTGCAGGCCCTTCTCCGACACCTTCGCGAGGATACGGTCGACCTCTTGCCGCGTCGCCTGCTCCTTCTTGACTTTCTTCTCGTGCCGGCCCTTGTTGTAGCCATCCCGGATCGCTTCGGGAGACAGACGGTCGGCCCAGTTCAGCAGGCCCGCTTTCTTCATGAAGATGAAACCCAATAGCGCGCCACCCAGGTGGGCCGCCTCGCCACCCGCGTTCGCGCCGGGCTGATTGCCTTGCGCGACCACCGTGTACGCCGCGATGCCGATGATGACCCAGATCAAGACCTTCAAAGGGATCGGGAAAAGCAGCATGAACAGCACCCGGGTGTTCGGGGCGATCACCGCCGCGCTCACCAAGATGCCAAAGATACCCGCAGAGGCGCCAACCAATGGCACCCACGTCTGGCTGACCACCAAGCCGCTGCCCCAGAGGGCGAGGTAACCCAGCACGCCCGAGAAACCACAGAGCAGATAAAACGCCAGGAACCGCTTTGAACCCCAATACTGCTCGACCATCGGACCGAAAAAGAACAGGCCGATCATATTGCCCAGCAGGTGTCCGATCCCGCCATGCAGGAACTGAAAGGTCAGCAAGCGCCAGGCCTGCAAACCAAAAATAGTTGTGCCTGCCGAGAAGTACCCGAAGCCTTCAAGCGGGCCAACCGGCAAAACGCCATACGGCGTCTGGATTCCTACCACGACCCCGGCTCGGAACAAGATGCCATCAAGCACAAAGACCGAGATATTGATCACGAGCAGCCAAAAGGTGATGGATCGCCTGCCGACCCCCATGCCGAATAGCATCTGAGCGCCCCCCCCGCCGCCGTCCTGGTTGTAGTGTCGGTCTTGGTAACCCATGAACCCTACCTCGGTCAGATACGGGGGACGCCTACATACTAGGCCACGCCGCTCACCCTTCGTCTCCCTCTGATCCCCCGCCCGGCGGCTGCAGGCTCGGCGCGTCCTTATCCACAAAGTCCAGCGACCAAGGCCGCTTCACCAGCAGGTAGCCGAAGACCGCCCCGCCGACATGCGCCGCGTTGCCGCCGAAGTTCAGGTTCCATTTGAAGATCACGTCCGCGAACATCGCGCCGACCGATAGCGCGATGAAGACGATCGCGAGTTTGCGGACGGTGACCCACATGGGCGGGATGATGAGCTTGACCTCGTCCTTGGGGTAGAGCATGGCCGAGGCGACGAGCACGCCGAAGATCGAGCCGGACGCCCCGACGAGCCAGGCGTTCTGCCCGTTGATGAGCGCGGGGTTGAACGCGAACATCGCCATGAACCAGGCCCCGCACGCCCCGCAGAGCAGGTAGAACGCGAGGAAACGCTTGGGGCCCCACCACTTCTCGATCAGCGGGCCAAAGACGTACAGCGCCATCATGTTCATGCCCAGGTGCAGCAGGTTGCCGTGCAAGAACTGGTAGCTGAACAACCGCCAGAACTGGAAGCCGTTGATGCCTTGGACGACGTTGAAGTTGCCGACCGCGGTGAGCAGACCGATTAAAACCGGCTGACCGGTTTTCGGATCGATCACAGCTTGCCCGGTCTGCAGATCGATCTGCGCCGTCGTAAAAAACGTGTTGACCGCATACAGAATCAGGCACAGCCCGATCAGCCAGCGGACAACAACCGACTCGTTGAGCGAGGGGATCGCGTCCTGTTTGTCTTCCGTGCCCGGCGGCTGCGTCATGCGAAGATTTTAAGTGGGATCGTCTGCAGGTGTAGCGGGAGACGCGCAGCGCCCTGTTTCAGTCGCCATCGTGATCCACACGGGACGCTCCGCGATGGCATTCAGCCCGCCGTCTCAAGTGCCGGCGCGACGTACTGGCTACGCACCGCGCCACCCTCAGCGAAAGTAGACTTGTGGTCGCACGGGTGTGCTTCCTCGCCCAAGCCGAAATCGCTCTGGTACCAATCGTCGATCTGCCTGAGCACATCGCCGGGCAGCCTCGTGCCATCGCAGCCGATCGCGTAATCCTTGACGTCGTCGATCGAAAGGATATTCGGCTCAACACTCACGAAGCCCGGCTGACTGGCCAGCCAACGCATCGCGAACTGCCGAAGGTTCAGGCCGAGGTCGTGCGCCAGCGGGCGGACCATCTCGTTTTTTTGCAGGCCGTAAACCAGCCAGTTGCGGTCGCGGAACTTGCGGTGGTCTTTCTCAGGAAACTGATGGTCCGGGCTTTTAAACTCGTCGTCGAGGATGCCCGAGTTCGTCGGCACACGCGCGATCACGCCGCCTTTACCCGTGTGTTCGCAGATTTCTCCGAGCTCTTTGCCGAGGTCCTGCTCGTACATGTTGTAAACCGTCTGGGCCGTCGCCGCGCCGTACTTCAAGAGGCCGTCATGGCCCTCTTCGCGCCAGCCGATCGCTGGGCCTAGCGCAACGCCCCACTCTTTGATCTTGCCTTGCTGCTTGAGCGTGTCCATCGCGCCCAGCAGTTCGTCGTTGTAGTGGTGGTGGCGGACGTTGTGGGCCTGGTACAGATCGATGCAGTCGATGCCCATGTGCTCAAGCGACTTTTCACACTCGGCGAAGATCGCTTCAGGGGAGAAGTCCTGCTTGCGTTCGCGGTGGCTGCCCTCTTCGCCGGGATCAGAGACGAGGTCGTAGCCAAACTTCGTCGAGACGACGAGGTTGTCGCGGCCGGCGTAAGCAATCGTGTCCTTCATCAGCTTCTCGGCGCGCCAGTTGCCGTAGGCCGGGGCGGTGTCGAAGAACGTCACGCCGTGGTCGTAGGCCTGGTTCTGGATGGTGATCGCGTCTTCGTCGGTGATATCGATCCACCAGTTGACGCCGAAAGTGAAGTTGCCAAAGCCCAAGAGGGAGACGGACAGGTCGGTGCCGGGGATCTTGCGTTGTTCGATGGCCATGGCTCTTAAATTCCTATCAAAAGACTCGAAAGTCCCATTTTAACGATACTCAATCAGACGTCCAGTGGGCCTGATCGGTTTCAGCTTAGCAGCAAATGATAAGTTGGCACGGCCGCGATGCGGAACTGCGACACGAATCACTCTGATTCATCGACAGATGGTTCGCGATCCTGGAACGGATTGCGAGGCACTGGCCTCGCGTAGAGACGCTTCAAATCGCTGCCCCAATATCCATGGATCTGGGGTCGGCTGACCAACGCAATTTCCTCCGGCTTCGCAGAGGGGTCCAGCCGACTGACGTTGCCCTCGGTATCCACCAGGATGCGCTCGCCGGTCTCGGAATCAATCCGCCAGGTACCGCGGTAGTACGCGTCGTACAAGCCCCAGCCCTGAACGTTCGTGTCTTGCCGCACGAACCGGCCATCGATATAGAGCGTGATCTGGCAGTAGACCGTGAAGGGGCCGCCCTTGGTGTAACCGAACGCCGACGACTGCGGCGTGCCGTGCTCCCAGACCTCCTGCACGATCGAGTGCTGGAGCTTGACCACCTGGATCGATTTACCGCTCGTCTTACAACCCGCGCAAAACAACACACCGCAGAGCACGAGAAGCATCGTTGTCGCTCGAAGCATGTGGATACCCCCGTGTGACTTAATTGGCTGCAAACGTTTCAGGCCAGGGCATGATTTGATCGTGGATCGAGGACGGTCCGTCGCCCCCCTCGGCCGGGGCGACGCCGGGCGCGGGCTGGAGGCGTTCGACACCGCCGTTGCGTTTGATGATGATCTCGAAGCTTTCTTTGAAAGCCGCCCCGCCGAGGTTTTCATCGACGCCGTAGAGCATGCGGGCCCGCTCGGGGATGGACTTGGCGGGGTCGCCGCCGGCCGCGTCCATGAGCTCGAAGATCGACAGCCAGGCCTCCCAGTACGTCGCGGGTTTTTCGTTGGTCTGGTTGTAGTACTTCACAACCTTGGCGAAGCTACTCATCGCCGCCTCGTAGTTCTCAGCCTTCTTGGTCTGCCGGAAGACGGCAAGGTGCGCACGACCGTGCCGAATCAGAATATTGAAATTGTTCGGGAACAGTTTGAGAATATCCTCCATGATGCCCAACGCCTCTTTGCCTTGCCCGGCAAGCATGTAAGACTCGGCCAGCGGCATCAGATACGCCGACATCTTCTTCTCATCGAAGCCCTGCGTGCCGGCCCAGTTCACCAGCAGCTTGCCAAGTTTAACAGCGGCATCAGCGTAGAAACGAATATTCTTCCGCGCGTTTTCACGCTGGGTCTCGAATGCTGCCGCCTCGATCGCCCGCCGCTCGCGTTCGATCTCCGCGCGGATACGCTGCAGCACGCCGTTGACCACCGCCGCCGCCACGTCCGGAGATTGCTCCATCATGATCCCGGCCTGCTTGGCCATCTCATTGGTGCGTTTGGCATCCAGCAGCGTCAGGATGCGCTGCTCCTGGGCCGACTGCACCAAGCCGTTGAGTATTGCAATCGCGGCCTCGGGACTCGGCTGCTCGGCGACCAGGTCCTTGTGCGGGCCCTCCGGGCTGTACTGCGTCTCAAAGCCTTTGAGCATGTCCATCGCCTTGTCGGCGTTGCCCGCGTCCGCCTCCATGCCCGCGAGCACGACCCGGCAGGCACCCAGCGCCGTCACCGCCACGAAACGCTGCGTCGGCGGGTCCGCGTTCTCCGCCTCGTCGGCCGCGTCGATCATGACCAGCTCGGCCTCCTCGACGATCATGTCACGCTTACGCGTAATATCCTCGACCAGCGCATCGTGCTGCTGCTGCCACAGCAGCTTGTTCTTATTGAATGCCTCGATCTGCTTGG
>JAHQVV010000190.1 GCA_019634195.1 Phycisphaeraceae bacterium
CCATCGAGTGTTCGATCATCGACAAGGCCTTCGAGGAAGGGTGGGTCCAGCCCAACCCGCCCAAGCAACGCACCGGCAAGAAGGTCGCCGTCATCGGCTCGGGGCCGGCAGGCCTCGCCGCGGCGGACCAGCTCAACAAGGCGGGGCACCGTGTCACCGTTTTCGAACGCGACGACCGCATCGGCGGCCTGCTGATGTACGGCGTGCCGAACATGAAGCTCGAAAAACAGATCGTCCAACGCCGGGTCAACCTGCTCGCCGAGGAAGGCATCGAGTTCCGTACCAGCTGCAACGTCGGCGACCCCAACGCCGACGCCCCGCACGTCTCCCACCACGGCATGGCAGGCGACAGCGAGATCATCGACGCAGAAGAGTTGAAGAAAGACTACGACGCCGTGCTGCTCGCCTGCGGCGCGCTCGCGGGCCGTGACCTCGACAGCCTCCCCGGGCGCGACCTCGACGGGGTCCACATGGCGATGACCTACCTGCACAAGGCCACCAAATCGCTGCTTGATTCCGACTTCAAAGACGGCGACTTCCTTGACGCGAAAGACAAAGACGTCATCGTCATCGGCGGCGGCGACACCGGCACCGACTGCATCGGCACCGCGATCCGCCAGGGCTGCAACTCCATCACCAACATCACCCGCCGCGAGCGCGAGCCCGACGAACGCGACGCAGAGCACCCCTGGCCCGGGCCCACCGGCACGTTCTACGTCGATTACGGCCACGCCGAGGGCATCGCCAAGTTCGACCGTGACCCCCGCGAGTACGAAGTCCTGCCCAAGGCCTTCATCGGCAAAGACGGCAAGCTGACCCACATGCGCGTCAGCAAACTCGAATGGACCCGCGACCCCGAGACCGGCCGAAAGGTCAGCAAAGAAATCGAAGGCTCCGAGCACGACATGCCCGCCGACTTTGTCTTCTTATCGATCGGCTTTACCGGCCACGACACCCCGGCCGTGTTCGACCGCCTGGGCGTGGACATGAACCGCGGCGTCGTTAAAGCCGATTACGGCAAGTTCGGCACCAACATCGACAGCGTCTTCGCCGCCGGCGACGTCCGCCGGGGTGCAAGCCTCATCGTCTGGGCCATCGCCGAAGGCCGCGGCGCCGCAAGAGCGATCGACGAGTACCTGATGGGCGAGTCGACGCTACCCGCGCCAGACATGAAGACGCAGCTGGCGTCGAGCGCGGGGTAGGTCAGAAGAAGATCATGTGCACCGCTACTGCCCCGAGCATGAGTGCGCATTCAGTAAGTAGTACGACGATGGCCCCGAGCAAGACCATCCAAAAGATTGGGTTGGCGACCAAACCGAAGAGCAAGATGCCTGTACCGATTTCGTCCTGTTTTTCTTTCGTCATCTTACGGCACTTCCACAGCAGTTTTGCGACCAAGACAAAAGCCTTCCACTTCAAACGACCTCTGAGCTTCTTCTTTTCTAAAAGGTGCAGTTCATGCAGGTGATCTCGCGCGATTGAGGCGAGCAGATCGCCGACCTCACCGATATTGCTCGGCAGAGAAATGACGGCCATGAGCATCCGTATCCCGATCAGCAACAACGATCCTGGTACGAGCGCTGCTGTAATGGGAAGAGCCGACCAAGCAGGATGGAATCCCGCGTTATTGACGAAGTAGTAAGCCGTTAATGCGGTCACGGCGGCGGCGATCAATAGTACGATTACTAACCGGCTTAACGTCTGTTTGGCACCCTCCGCCGCGCGATCGATAAGGGATGCGATCATCCGCGTGATCTGCTGGATTGACTCGGCCGCCCCGGCGTTATCGGTGTTGTCCAAATGCTGCTCAAGCTTTTCAGAGAGACCGTCTATACGCTGCGCTTCGGCTTCTGCTGGTTCGATGGGCATGTCGGGTACTCCGGAATCGTCGGTTCGGTCGAAATACTATACCCGTATCACGTTGCGCTTCCAGACCATTCACCGCGGCGCGGTGGACGGTCGCGTGGCGTTTGACGAGTTTCGTATGGTCCGTGTCGTAGCTGCGGCACGCGCGATCGATGAATACCTGATGGGCGTGTCAACGCCGCCCGCGCCAGGCATGAAGACGCAGTGGGCCTCTTCGGCGGGTTGACGGGTTTTTGAGGTTTGGCAATTCGATCGGTCGTGGAGGAACGTGTAGATTGCCTCCATGCCGATACCGCAGTTCCAAGTCGATGCATTTACTGACAAGCCCTTCGCCGGCAACCCCGCCGCGGTGGTGTTGTTGGGCGATTGCCAACGCGAAACCGAGTGGATGCAATCGATCGCCGCGGAGAACAACCTCTCCGAGACAGTCTACCTGCAGCATATCGATGACCAGACATTCGGCATCCGGTGGTTTACGCCCAAGAGCGAAGTTGAACTCTGCGGACACGCGACACTCGCTTCGGCACATATCCTCTGGGAGCAGAACATCTCTCAGAAGGACAGGCCGATCACATTCCGAAGCGCGTCCTACGGCGATCTGGTCTGTCGGCTTGAGCCAGGGGGCATGATCGTGATGGACTTCCCCGCCGACACAATGCGGGTATCGGAAGGGCCTGCAGGACTGGTTGACGCGATGGGCTGCGATCCGGTCGAGATCTTGGAGGGGCGCGAGAACGTGTTGTATGTCTTAGATCGTGAGTCGGCGGTGCTTGAGTTGTCCCCCAACTTTTCACTGCTGGCCAAGGTCAATTCGGGCGGCGTCATGGCGACCGCCAGGTCCAAGCGCGAGGCCTTTGACGTGCTCTCCCGCTGCTTTTTCCCGTGCTACGGCATCGATGAAGACCCGGTTACTGGCAGCGCGCACTGCTCGATTGGGCCCTATTGGTCGGCAAAGCTCGGCAAAAACACTTTGCACTGTCACCAGGCATCGACCCGTGGCGGCGACCTGCGTGTCGAGGTGCGCGGAGAACGGGTGGTTATCGCCGGACACGCTGTGACTACGATCCGCAGTGATTTGCTGTGGTAATTCAGCGGGCCGTGAGCAAACCGACTCGCCACACCTCGGCCGCCGCGCGGTGGACGGTCGCGTGGCGGTTGGCGAGTTTCGTATGGTCGGCGTCGTAGCCGCCGCCGATGACGCAGGCGGTGGGGATGTGGTGGCTTCGGCATTGCTCGATCACATACTTATCGCGGCCGTAGAGACCTTCGTCGGTCAGTCCGAGGTGGCCCAGGCGGTCGTCGCGGTGGACATCGACGCCGGCGTCATAGATGACCATGTCCGGCTCGACTTGCTCTAAGAGCCGCGGCAGGTTTTGTTGCAGTGTGTCGAGGTATTCCTGATCGCCGACGCCTTTGGCCAGCGGGACATCCAGGTCGCTCGGCGGCTTCTTGGCGGGGAAGTTCTTTTCGCAGTGCATCGAGAAGGTGAACACGCGCGGGTCGTTGGCGAAGATCGTCGCGGTGCCGTCGCCGTGGTGGACATCCAGGTCGATGATGAGGACATGGTCAACGCTGCCGCGATCGGCGAGGGTGCGGGCACTGACGGCCATGTCATTGAAGATGCAGAACCCCGAGCCGAAGGCGCGGTGGGCGTGGTGCGTGCCGCCGGCGGTGTTGCAGGCCAGGCCGTGCTCCAGCGCCAGCTCGCAAGTCAACAGCGTTCCCGCGATGGCGGTGCGTGTCCGCCGCACAAGTTGCTTTGACCACGGCAGCCCGATCTTTCGGATGGCGTCGCGATCGATCGAGCCATCGAAGAACGACTGCGCGTAGGCCGGGTCGTGCACGGAGGTGATCAACTCAAACGAGCCGATAGCGGGGCAGTGGAACTGCTCGGGTGTCGCGGTGCTTTCCTCAACTAGGAGATCACGCAGGGCCCCGAACTTCGGCATCGGGAACCGGTGGCCGTCGGGCAGCGGGGTGACGTAAGCAGGAGAGTAAACGAGCGGTAGCACGGAACAAGTGTAGGCAGCAACGACTAGATCTGACCCAGCCATGGTCCGCCACTCGCGCGCTCCGCGTCCTTGAACGCCTGGCGCAGCTTGTTGACGACCTGTTCGCGCAGGGGGTTCTTGCGGACGGCGTCGATGTTAGCGGTGGCGTTGACCGTGCTGGTCGTGCCGACGATGGCGGCGTCGACGCCCTCGATGGCGAGGGTGAATTTCAGCGCGATCTCCGGCCACTCGACCTCGGCGTGGCCGTGGTAGCCCAGCTCGTTCGGCGCGATATTCATCTGCTTGAGCCGGTCGTGGTAGACACGGGCGTACTCTTTGTAGAGCCCGCGCTGTTTGTTCAGCGGGTTCCACGCGGCGTTGGCGATCGGCCGCTTGGCGATGACGCCGACGTTGTGCTCCGCGCAGGCCGGCAGCACGTGCTCGATGTTGTGCTGGTCGCAGATGTTCACCGACGTCTCGATCACATCGACCCAATCCATCCCGGCGGCCGCGGCGGCGGCCTCGTTGTCGCCGGAGTAGCCGAGGTACGTTGTCTTGCCCGCTTCGCGCGCCTTGATCAGCGCCTCGGCGGCCTCGCCTTGTTGCAACACGTCCAGGCCGCAGGAGTGCAGCAGCGTGAGGTCCAGGCGGTCGGTCTTGAGCCGCTTGAGCGAACGGTCGATGGTCGCGGTGATCAGCTCGGCGGACCAGGCCTCGCCGGGCAGTTCGTCGTCGGCCGTGCCGCACTTGCTGACGAGGACCGCCTCGTCGCGCCGCCCGTCGAGGGCTTGGCCGAGCTTCTGCTCGGCGTCGACGTACATCGGCGCGGTGTCGAAGAGGTTGAGGCCCGCGTCCAGGAGCATGGCGACGAGCTTGCCGGTCTGCCCCTGCGGCGTGCCGAGGAAGCCGATGGGCGCGGCACCGAATCCGAGCCGGCTGACGCTGAGGTCTGTCTTTCCCAGAAGTGTGGGTTCCATAGGCAAGTATCTTAGCCGCGTTTGGCGCGTCGGTCGGATGCGCGGCGGGTTGTGAACGGGTTAACAACAATCCATGCAGATTCAGCGGATCCTGCGGGTGATCAGCATTCGGACGACCCGCCCGACGAGGCGCTGCTTGCTGGTTGGTGCGTGCAGTGAGCGTGACCACTTGTTGGCCTGGACGACCAGCAGCCCGTACCAGACGATCGAGACGCCCACGAGCAGCGCCGCGATGAGCCGGTGCCAGCCGGTCTGCTCGTCTGCAGGCAGGAAGCCTAGGAAAAAATCCCAGGCGAAGTGGATGAGCATGATCAAGGCGACGCGTCGTGTGAGCGCTTGCCGCCACGGTTTTTTCATCACGATCAGGCCGAGCGCCGAGCCGACGACCCCGCCCCAGAGCGTGTGCATGAGCAGGCGCATCGCGTTGGGCCCGTGGGCCGCCAGCACCGACGATCCTTGCGGGGGCGCGAACCACTGCCACCACGCGCCCTCAAAGACCGCCGCGCCCACACCCGCCAGCGAGCCGTAGATCAGCCCGTCCATCGGGTCGTTGAAGTGTTTCTTCATCAACAGCAGGACCGCGACGGGCACGGCCAGCTTCGCGAGTTCTTCCAGCGTCCCGGCCAGCACCGCCTTGAGCGCGCTCCGGTCGCTTGCACCCGCGAGGTCCTGGATCAACAGCTCTAACTCGAACGCGCCCCACATTGTCAGCGCCCCGGCAAAGGCCGCGCCGACCAGCATCCACCACGGCTCACGCTCGTGCATGTCATATCGGTACACCATCGCCCCGAAGAGCAACCCGCCGAGCGCTAAGACCAGGTAGGAGAACATGCCGACTATGGTAGTGGATCACTACCATGCGATTTGCTAGATCGCTTACACGCGGATCAATTCTTGTGCTCGGTCATCGGATCTTGCTGTGGGTTCGTCGAAGCCGACTTCGACGTCGTCTTCATGCTCCGCCGCGTCGCCCATGTAGTCGTGCACCAGTTCTTCGCCCGGCTCGATATCGCGCACCGCCATCACCGACAGGTCGTCGTAGTACGCCGCGTTTGGTTCGTTGCTGTGATTGATAAACCGCAGGTCGCAGGTGACGCGCACGGGCTTCTCGTCGCCGACCCACAGGACGTAAGGGCCGTCGAGCTCGTGGTCCTGTGCGTCTTCGGTGCTCAGCCAGCCGATGACCGTGTCTTCGGGGATGTGTTGTGTTGCGAACAAACCGCGCCCGTGCAAGGGGCTTTCTCTGACTTCAAACATGATGCGTGTGTTCCCGTGTCGCCTTTGCAAATTATTCGGCAGGCCAGCCGACCAACACCTGTTTAAGTTTCGGAGCGGTGTTGGTGATGCGGAGTATATCGGCGTTACGAAGAATAGCAAGCAGTTTTATGAATCGATAAACCAACTGAGCACAGGCCAAAACAACTCAGTAATGATTATGACAACGACCGAACCGATCGCCCCAACAAGAAACAACCAAGTGAGGGCATGAACGACAGCTCTTGCCGGCGTACTCTTATTCGCACGGATCCGATTGACGGTACGCAGGTCGTCCGGGTCAAAGGCCTTTCCGCACTCGGGGCATTCTCCCGGAGGCAGGTGGGTTAGGTTGTACCCGCAGTTCGTGCAACTGATCCCGGTTGCGGTTTCGTCGACAGGGCTCTGCATATTTATGCGATCGTCTCAACGATCGGCGATAGCGACTGTGTGTCGCGCTCGCGCAGCAGGTTCGTTACGAACCGCTCGAGATCAACCGCGCCCATGTCGCCTTGGTCGCGGTGACGGATGCTGACGGTGCCGGCCTCCGCGTCCTTGCCACCGACGACGAGCATGTAGGGCAGCTTGTCCTCTTCCGCCGATTTGATCTTGCCACCTAAACGGTCGTTACCCGCATCAACCGACACGCGGAAACGTTCTTGCTTCAACCGTGCTTCGACTTGTTCGGCGTAGCCCAGGAACTTCTCGCTCACAGGCAGCACGCGCACCTGCTCAGGCGAGAGCCACAGCGGGAACGCGCCGTTGAAGTGCTCGATGAGCACGCCGATGAACCGTTCCATCGAGCCAAAGGGGGCCCGGTGGATCATGATCGGCCGGTGGGCCTTGTTGTCGGAGCCGATGTACTCGAGCTCGAAACGCTGGGGCAGTTGGTAGTCCACCTGCACGGTCCCGAGCTGCCACTCGCGGCCGATGACGTCCTTGACGACGAAATCGATCTTCGGGCCGTAGAACGCGGCTTCGCCCGGTTCCTTGGAGTAGGGCACGCCCAGCGACTCGGCCGCGGCGAGGCACGCGGCCTCTGCGGCGTCCCAATCGCTCGATTCGCCAA
The DNA here is from genome assembly GCA_019634195.1 of Phycisphaeraceae bacterium. Taxonomy (GTDB): domain Bacteria; phylum Planctomycetota; class Phycisphaerae; order Phycisphaerales; family Phycisphaeraceae; genus JAHQVV01. The sequence continues at coordinate 7,158 of JAHQVV010000190.1, forward strand.
CGAACTTGCTCGAGTCCGGGTCACGCAGGCCGACGCGGACGCGGTAGTCGTCCATGCCCAGCGTGCGGAAGATGATCTTGACCAGCTCGATGCAGCCCATGACCTCGTCGGCCAATTGACCGGGTGTGACGAACAGG
>JAHQVV010000011.1 GCA_019634195.1 Phycisphaeraceae bacterium
CATCGATGCCAGGCTCGATCTCGACAAACGCGCCGTAGCTGGCGAGGTTGCGGACCTTGCCCTCGACGATCGTGCCGGGCGGGTACTTCTCGGCGACCAGCTCCCAGGGGTTGACCTCGGTCTGCTTCATCCCGAGGCTGATCTCCTGCTTGTTCTGGTCGATCTCAAGTACAACGACTTCCACTTCCTCGCCGATCGAAACGACTTCGGAGGGGTGGTTGATCCGCTTGGTCCAGGACATCTCGGAGATGTGGACCAGGCCCTCGACGCCGTCTTCGAGCTTCACGAACGCGCCATAGGACATGATGTTCGTGACGGTGCCCTGGACGCGGGTATTGGCAGGGTACTTCGCCTCGATGTCTTCCCAAGGCGAGGAGTCCTTCTGCTTGAGGCCCAGCGCGATCTTTTCCTTGTCGAAGTCGATATTCAGGATCTTGACTTCGATCTTGTCGTCGATCTTCACGACGTCGCTGGGGTGGTTCACCCGGCCCCACGACATGTCGGTGATGTGCAGGAGGCCGTCGATGCCGCCAAGATCGACGAACGCGCCGAAGTCGGCGATGTTTTTGACCGTGCCCTCGACGATGTCGCCGACGGTGATCTTCTCGAGCAGCTGCTTACGCATGACCGAGCGGCGGTCTTCGATGAGCTTGCGGCGGGAGATCACGATGTTGCGGCGCTCGGTGTCGATCTTGAGGATCTGCGCCTCGATCGTCTTGCCGATGTAGATGCCGATGTCTGGAGGCCGGCGGATGTCGACCTGCGACGCGGGCAGGAAGACGGGCACGCCGATATCGACAAGCAGGCCGCCCTTGATCTTGCGCATGACCTTGCCGTCGATCGAGTCGCCCTCGCCCTTCTCGGCGATAAGCTTTTCCCAGCCGCGGATGCGGTCGGCCTTGCGCTTGGAGATGGCGACCATGCCGCCTTCGCCTTCGACGGTCTCAAGAAGCACGTCAACGGTGTCGCCGATCTCGATGTCGGCAGGGTTGTCGAACTCGTTCTTGTCGAGGATGCCTTCGGACTTGAGCCCGACGTCGACGAGGAAGTCGTCGCCGGCCATGCCGATGATCTTGCCGGTCAGGATGGTGCCACTGGAAAAGTCGGCGATGTTTTCCTGAAGCAGCTCTTCCATGTCGCCGCCAGCGACGGCGGTGCCGAAGGCCGCTTCGAGCATCGACTCGGCCTCGACATCTTCTACTGATAATTCTGCAATGAGGGTCTTATTGACCATAGAGGAGGGGTGTCCTTTCGTGACTCTTACCCGCCTTAGCACACGCTAAGGGTCCAACGGGTCGCGGCCAAAGGGTGGGCCGCCTGGTGCGGAGCTTCAGCGGACCATCCGCTGGAGCGAGCCAAATAGTGTAACAAACTACCGGAATCGGCGTATAGCTGGAAACAACGCCTAAACGCTTGCCGCCGCGCGCTCTCGGACGTGGCTGACCGCGTTCTGGAAGAACTTGAGGCCGGGCATCGTCTCGGTCAGGAACCCCTCGCCCTGGCGGGTCCACTGCGGGTGCTGGGTGGCGGTGACGTAGCGTTCGGGGTGGGGCATCAGGCCGAAGATCACGCCGGACGGGTCGCAGATACCCGCGATGTCGTCGTCCGAGCCGTTGGGGTTGGCACCGGCGGCATAGCGGAGGGCGACCTGATTGTTGGACTTGAGTTGGTCAAGGGTTTGAGGCAATGCGGTGAACCGCCCCTCGCCGTGCGCGATGGGGAGCTCAAAAGCGCCCAAGCCCTGGGTCCAGATACAGCGGGACGCCTCGTCAGACACGACCTGCCCCCACTTGCAGGCAAACCGTCCCGAGATGTTGTCCGCCAGCGTGCAGACCTGGTCTGCATTATCGTGGAACGGCAGCAAGCCGAGTTTGACCAGCACCTGAAACCCGTTGCAGATCCCGATCATCGGCACGCCGCGATTGGCCGCGTCCTGCAGCGGCCCGAGCAGGCGGTGCTTCAACCGATTCGCAAGGATGCGTCCCGCCGCGATGTCGTCGCCGTAGCTGAACCCGCCTGGGAACCCGATCAGATCAAACGAGCCGATCAGGTCGGGCTGCTCAATGAGCTTGGCGATGTGGATCGTCTGCGTGGTTGCGCCGGCCTGTTCAAAGGCGTAGGCCAGTTCGGCGTCGCAGTTGGTGCCGGCGGTGCGGAGGATGAGGGTCTTAGGTGTCATCACGGGCATCATAACATCGCCCAGATGGGGATGGTCTATCATGCTGCAAGTGGAATCAAAAGATCAATCCGATCCTTGGTCAGCACCAGACCCCGTCTTGACCAGCGACTTGACGAGCAGCCCTGACGCCCTCGCCACAGACCTGCCGCCTGCCCCGCCAGAAAACGCCGCCCCACCGCGCCCTGCCCGTGTCGTGATCGCCTGGTGCCTGATCATCATCTGCACCGTCGCCATCATGATGATGCAATACCAGGCAAGCAAGCTGCCCCCGTCTCAACCGACCGACAACAGCCCCGGGCTTGATATGGTGCTCGTCGGTCGTCTAGCCCTTGGCTTTGAACCGTTCTTAAACGCGAGCAACGATGAACTGCGGCAATCGCTCGATGGGCTCGCGAACCAGTCGCCGTTCGTCTCGACAGACCGCCTGCGCGCTGCGGTTATCATTGCGGAACTTGATGGTTCCGATGCCGCACTCGAACGAATCGAACGGTTAACCGGCAAACAACTCAACACAAGCCTTGAGCCCGTCACAGACTTTCTTGCAGACCACGCCCTGCTTAAACGGATCTACAGCGAGGAGGCCTACGTCCCGACGAGCCAAGAAGCCCAGCGCCTCATCCAACGCCATGGCTGGTTCGGCGAACTCGCTGCGGGATACAACCTCCCGATCAGCGACCCGCTCAGGCAAGGCCCCAGGAACGACGCATCTAACGCCGTCTATCTGATCTTCGGCTTCGGGCTCGTGATTGTCCTCGCATTTCTTGCGGGCCTGGGCCTCATGATCACCGCCATCATCCTCGCTGCAATGGGGAAGCTGCGGGCACGGTTCCTGCCCGGCTCGCTGCCACACAACTCGGCCTACCTCGAAATGGTGGCGGTCTTCCTGCTCGCCTTCATCGTATTTCAGTTGCTGGCCGCCTTGCTGCAGCCGCACATCGGGATCGATCTGCTGCTGCCAGTGCTTGTTCTGCTGGTCTTGCCACTTTTCTGGCCACTCCTATGCGGGATTAGCACGGGGCAGTTCCGCAAGGACATGGGCTTATTCGCCCCTAGAGGATTGATCAGAGAAATCGGCGCGGGCATCCTCGGCTATCTCGCGGGATTGCCTATCGTCTTCGTCGGTGCGCTTGTGACTATTATCATCGCCTTCATCACCGGCCTGACGAGCGAGCACCCCGCTGGACGAGAAATCGTGACCGGCGGGACCTACCCGGTTGTTGCGATGCTGTTAGCCGCCGTCATCTGGGCACCACTGGTCGAAGAAGTGGTGTTCCGTGCTGCGTTCTACCGCCACCTCCGCAAGGCACCGGGCTGGGCGACCTGGCTCGTGGCGACCGTGCTGACATCGTTCATCTTCGCCGCGATCCACCCGCAAGGGGTCGTGGGCATCCCCCTGCTCATGTCGATCGCATTCGTCCTCGCTGGGTTGCGTCAGTGGCGCGGGTCGCTGGCCGCCCCGATCGCGGCGCACGCCCTGCACAACGGGACAATGCTCACGATCATCATCACGATGCTGTACCTGTAGCCACTGCTGCCAAGCGTCACTCGGCGTCTCGCTTCCCCGTCTCCCGGAAGCTCGCCCGCCGCTTGGCGTACTCCTCCGGGCTGTGCGGCAGGTCCGGGTTCTCGACGCCATCGATCGACTGCTGGTGCAGCGTCTTCAAGAACGGCACGCACCAGCCACAACCTGTCCCCGCCGAGAGGCACTCGCTGATCAGGCTCGCGACCTTGGGCTTCTCACGCTTGCAGTAGTTCACTACCTTGCGCTGGCTGACGTGGAAACAAAGGCAAACATGGTCGTCGGGATTCATGACTACAATCCTATCATGGCCGAGAGTGCTTACGACAACTTGCTCGACGAACTGGAGAAGCTGCCGGGCATCGGCCGCCGCTCCGCCGAGCGCATCGCGTTCCACCTGCTGCGTCAGCCTGCGGACAGCTCGGTCCACCTGGCCGACGCCCTGACCCGCTTCCGCACGAACCTGAAGGTCTGCGATATATGCGGGCATGTGACCGAGTCCGACCCCTGCCCGATCTGTGCCGACCCCAAGCGGAATACAGGCACACTTCTGGTCGTCGAACAGCCCAGCGATGTCGTGGCGATCGAACAGGCCGGGGCGTACAAGGGGCGGTACCACGTGCTGATGGGCCGGCTGTCACCCATGGAGGGCCTCGGCGCTGGCGATCTGAATATTGCAGGGCTGCTCGAACGCGTGCAGAACAGGACAGGCGACAATGCCATCACCGAAATTATCCTCGGAACAAACCCGACCCTTGAAGGCGACGGCACCGCGCTCTACCTCGCCGAAGCACTGACCAGCCTTGGCGTCAAAGTGACCCGCCTGGCCCGCGGGATGCCCGTCGGCTCAAGCCTACAGACCGTCTCGAAAGCCGTGCTCAGCGACGCGATCCAGGCGCGGGTCTAGACAAAACAGTACCTCATAAAACATACTCGCGGTAGTGCTTCAGCGGCGACGCCTGGACATCAGGCCCAGCCCCAGGGCCCCCATCAGCAGCAGGGAACAGGGCTCGGGCACCGAGACCGTATTCGTCACCAAGTACACCAGGCCGTTTTGTTTGCTGGAGATGTACATCTCGCCATTGGGCCCCATCCCGAAGCGGACGTCGTTGCGACTAACACCCAGCAAAGAGTTGAGGTTGTCCGCGGTGACATCGACGTCCCCGTCGCCGTCTGAATCCAGCGTCAGTGTCAATCGCGAGATGACTGCTTGAGTGAGCTCACTGGGCAGTTCGCCGTCGGCGAGCTGCGTGTGTGCGCCCAGCATCTCTTCAAAGTCGGCGTGGTAGACGTAGCCGCTCTTGAAACCAAAATCGGCAAAGATGTACTGGCCTTGCAGATCTTCGTCGCTGCCGTTGCTGATGACGAACCCGCCAGCGATCGCCGAGCCGACGAAGCCATTGCCGGGGTTGGCATCGTGGTCGTACTGGGCCGCGGGGTAGATGTAGTCGTTGAGCTGCCACTCGTTGGCGGGCAAGCCAGTCACGCCATTGATGTAGCCGCCGTCTTCGAGGTGGACGAACGTGCCCTCCCGGTCGCTCCAGCCGTAGTTGCCGCCGGCCTGCAGAAGGTTGACTTCTTCGATGTTGTCCCGGCCAGCTTCAGCGACGATCGCGTAGCTGTTGCCGTTGGCGTCCTTTGCAAACGAGATGTGGTGCGGGTTGCGGTGGCCCAGCGTATAGATCTCGTTGAGCGTGCTTGGGTCGCTCTGGAAGGGGCTGCTCGGTGTGCTGTACGCGTTGCCGCCGTTCTGCAGCGGATCAATCCGCAGGACCTTGCCAAGTGCATCGCCGGGGTTCAGGCCCCCGCCAGCGATCGCGGACTGGAAACTGCCGTCGCCGTGCGCGATATACAAAAGGCCGTAGTCCTCATCGCCCTGCTGGGCGTAAGGGTTAAAGGCCATCTGCTTGACCGGGTGATCGAAACGCGGCATCCGGACACGGAACAACTCGCGGTACGAATTGGCGTCGACCTGACCGGCGCCGTGGTTGTAGGTCCACTCGACGACAGCGCTCTCCGCGTCGAATCCGCTGGAGGAATTGCCCAGGTAATGAAACCCCGCGGCATTAGAAGGCCGGTCGACCATCGCGGAGGTGTAGAACTTGCCGTTGGTCGCAAACTCGGGGTGGAACGCCACCGAACGCAGCCCGCCGTGAGCGTTGGTCGGCGAGTCGAGTACGTACCCGTTCGACGCGTTCGTGATCGCGGCGTTGACCGACGCGTTGTAATCAAACCACAGCGCCGAATTACCGTTCTCATCGACCCGATGGACGGCCCCGTTCTGTGCGGTGACGTAAAGAGACTGCGAATCCCCAGGCCGGGTGGTCATCGAGATGATTCGATTGTCTGCGGTTGGGTTAGAGAACAGCTTCAGATGCAGAGCCCCGCCAGAAAACGTGATGTTGTCGTTCAATAGGTCCTGGCCAGAAACAACGGGGCTGGGCAATAGAAATGCAGCGATTGCGACGAAAGGGATCAAATTGGCACGACTAGTCAATTTCAAACTATGAAACACTTACCAACCTCCTTGCCAGCAAAAGCCAGCTAGACATGAATCACGACTCCAAAGCAAGTCTATAGATATTAGACCGAGGAGAATAAATAGTTACTTGTCGGTATGTTACCGGCAATAGCTACTTCTTCAAACAAAAAAATGGATAAGACTGGCCCCGACCTAGGCAGCCAGCATCCGATCGGCAATCAGGTGGTATGATCTTTGCTTTTAGCAAACAACAGGCCAAAAGCGGTGAACACACGGCCTTAACCCCTGGAAGCACGGACGCATGAGATTCGATACCGGACAACAGATGCGCATGGACCAGCGGATGAAGCTGGACCCGCGCATGATCCAATCGATGGAGATTCTCCAGATGCCGACCCCGGCACTTGAAGAACGCATCGAGCAGGAACTCGCGTCAAACCCCACCCTCGAACTCGCCCAGGCCAACGACGACGCCGACACCCTCAAGGCCGAGCGCGAACAGGCCGACCGTGACGACCACGAGGCCGAGCGCGAGATGGTCGTTGATGACAATAAAGACCACAACGAGGCCGCCGACGACTTCGAGCGCCTTTCCAACCTCTCCGAACAGTACGGCGAGTCATGGGAATCCAATACCTTCGAATCAGGCGGCTCCGACTTCGCCCGTAGGCAAATCTCTGCCTCCTCCGGCGAGCGCGATGGCAAGATGGATGCCATGGCCAACACCGCCGCACGCGGGGCGTCGCTCTACGACCAGCTCCTGGACCAGTGGCACCTCGCCGAGATCCCCCAGGATCTCGCGCCGCTGGGTGAGTACCTGATCGGGTTCGTCGACGCCGACGGCTACCTCCGCCCGCCCATCGAGGAACTGCTGCCCGACGCTCCGCCCGGGTCCACCCCCGAGCTCATCCAAGTAACGACCAACCTGCTGCAGGAGACCCTCGACCCGCCGGGCCTCGCCGCCCGCGACTTCCGCGAGTGCCTGCTCCTGCAGATCGACGCCAAGCTCGCCGAAGACCCCGACAAAGGCCTGCAGCTGCCGCGCCTGCTCGTCGACCTACACCTCAAGGACATCGAGGCCAACCGCTACCCCAAGATCGCCAAGGCCACCGACCGCACGATCGAAGAGCTGCAGCAGGCCGTCCTC
>JAHQVV010000012.1 GCA_019634195.1 Phycisphaeraceae bacterium
ACTCACGCGGTTTCGCGGATGTGGACCTTTCGGCCCTGGAACTCGACCTTGCCCGGTGTCAGGGCGAAGAGCGTGTCATCCTTGCCTCGGCCGACGTTGAAACCGGGGTGGAACTTGGTTCCGCACTGGCGGACGATGATCGAGCCTGCTTTGGCGGTTTCGCCGCCGTAGAGCTTGATCCCGCGGTACTGGGGGTTAGAATCGCGGCCGTTCTTGGTCGAGCCTTGTCCCTTTTTGTGTGCCATGGTCGGCCTCTTCTTCGTGGGGGTTTAGGTAAATCCGCCTGCCGGGGCCATACGCTCAGTGGCGTGGCGTGGCGAGCCGAGCAGTATAGCAAGACTCAAGACCTTGCGCCAAGCCTGGGGCTCAGAAAGTCCGGCCCCACGAATGCAGCCGTGTGATCAAGATTCACCGGCCGGCGTCATCCATCCGGATGACGCCCCAACTTACTTTGAAAACTCTACTTGCAGCAAGCGTCGCCCCGCTTTACACTTCGCTAATGGCGTGGGTTGGCTCGTTCCTTTCCCGCCTGTGCGTACGAACGAACGAGCTTCAAAACAAAGCTCACCCCCCGCATTTGATCGCGACCCACCTTTATGAGTGTGATGCGTTTGTCGAAACCCGTAGACGACGAGCGTTGATAACCATCCGTTACAGGGAGGCCTTGCCTTGCGCATCCGTAATTCCGTTCTCGTCCTTGCTCTCAGCCTCGGCCTACCCGCCGCGACGCTGATCTCCGAACCCGCCTACGGCCAGGCTGCACAGCCCACCGCCGAGGAGCTCTACAACTCCGGCATGGAGCTGTACAAGGCAGGCGAACTGAAAGAAGCACAGACCGTCCTCCGCAAGGTCGACCCGCTGCAGCTGCCCCGCGATAAGCAGCCGAGCTTCTACAACGCTTTGTTTGAGATCGACCAGAAGCTCAACGCCCCGGAGCCCGACACGACTGAACCGGAAGTCGCCGAGCCGGAAACGGCCGAGCCCGAGGTGACCGAGCCTGAGACCGCTGAGCCGCAAGTCACCGAGCCCGCCGGTCCTGACGCCGCCTCGCTGCTGCGACAGGCCGACGCCCTCGCCGAGAACAACCCCGCCGAAGCACTCTCCGTGTACCAGCAAGTTCTGGCAGACGAAGACGCAACCACCGCACAGAAGGCCACCGCCCAGGCCCGCATCGCCGGCATCGAGCGTCAGCTCAACGGCGACATCACCGGCGCCCGCAAGCTCATCGCCCTCGCCGAGCAGGACATCGTTAACGACGACCTGAACGCCGCTGAAAGCAAGCTCAACTCCGTCAAGAACTCCGGCATCGAGTTGGGCTTCTTCGACAGCGAGTCCGTGAACAAGAAGCTGGCCCTGATCAGCGAGGTGCGCAACGCCCGTGCCGCCGCTGCCGAAGCCGACCGCCTTGCCGCACTGGAAGCCGAGCAGAACCAGCCCGAGCCCAAGACCACCGAGCCCAAACCCGCACCGGACGCGGCCGCGATCGCTGCTGCTGAGAAGCGTGCCGCCGAGGCCGAAGCCGTCGCCGCGAAAGCCGCTGCCGACAAGGCCGAGGCCGAGGCCAAGCTCGCCGCGATGCAGCGTAAGCTCGAAGAGGACCAGGTCAGCAAGGGCGCCCCGGTCAGCGACCTCATGGTCAAGGCCCGTGCCAACACCGCCGCCGACAAGGCCGAGCAAGGCGACAAGGCCCTGCGTACCGGCCAGCTCAACGCCGCGGTCCAGCTCTACGAAGACGCGACCCTGCTTGACCCGGACAACAAGGGCTACCAGGCCAAGCTCGCCGACGCGAAGGCCAAGCTCAACGAGCAGATGCGTCCGCTGGGCGTACTCGACAAGACCACGAACGACCGCATCGTGGACCGCAAGGCCGCGATCGCCGAGTACGAAAAGGCGATAACCAAGGCCACCGCCGACCTTGAGAAGCAGGACTTCCTTGCCGCGAACAACTCGGTCATCGAGGCCCGCACGATCCTGAGCCGGGACCGCCAGGTCTTCGAGACCCAGGACTACAACGACCGCGTGAACCGAGCCAACCAGCTCCAGAGCCTGATCCAGACGACCCAGGCCCGCGCTGACGCCGAGCAGAAGATCCGTATCGAAAGAGAACGTGAAGAAATCGAGCGTCAGGTCGCCAAGGATACCCAGCGCCGCAAGATCGAAGAGATCCAAAACCACCTCCGCAAAGCCCGGGCCCTCCAGCTCGAGAAAAAGTACGACGGTGCGCTCGTTGAGCTCGACGCGGCCTTGTTCCTCGAGCCGAACAACCCTGTGATCCGCTCCCTGCGTGACATGATCCAGGACACCGCGTACGCGTTTGAGAGCTTCGAGCTCAAGCGTGACCGCGACCTTGCGATCGCAGGCCAGTCGCTCTTGAATATCGAATCGACCACGCCGTTCGCCGACATCCTCACCTACCCCGGCGACTGGCCCGAGCTGACCGCGATCCGGCTGCGTGGGCTGGACAACGACGCGGGCGAATCCGAAGCGAACCGCGCCGCACAGGCCTCGCTCCGCAAGATCGTCACCCTGAGCAACGACAACCTCTCGCTGGACCAGGTCATCGCGTTTATCCGCGACACGACCGGTGCAAACATCGCCGTGAACTGGCCCGCCTTGGAACTGGTCGGCATCGACCAAGACTCGCTGGTCACCATCTCGCTGAGCCGAGTCCCCGCCGAGCAGCTGCTCCGCCTCGTGCTGGATCAGGTCTCGGCCGACGCTTTCGACGACGACAAGGCCGGCTTCACCGTCACCGAGGGCATCGTCAAGATCTCGACCCTCCGCGACCTCAAGTCCGAGACCGAGACCCGTGTCTACGACATCCGCGACCTGCTCGTCCAGGTGCCCAACTTCGACAACGCACCGGGCTTTGACCTCAACGAGGCACTGTCCAACACCAGTTCCGGTGGCTCCGGCGGCGGCGGCAGCGGCGGTGGTGGTGGCGGTGGCGAAGGCGGCCTCTTCGGCGACAGCGACGACAGCGACCAGGATGAGGACCTGCCAAGCCGTCAGGAACTCGTCGACCAGATCGTTAACCTCATCAACACCACCGTCGGTGACCCGGACGAATGGCTGGACGAAGAGTCCACGCTCACCGAGCTCAACGGCAACATGATCATCAAGACAACCGGCGACAACCACCGGCAGATCGTCGGGCTGCTCGGCCGGCTGCGTGAGACCCGCGCAGTGCAGATCTCTGTGGAGGCGCGGTTCCTCGCGGTCGACAAGAACTTCCTCGATGAGTTCCGCTTCGATTTCGATATCTCCTTCAACAACGACAACGTCGATGCCGACGCCGATGGCGTGCCCGACAACGGCGCATCAACCCCGCCGATCGTGATCGGCAACGATAGCGTCGGACTTGCCGGACGCCCCAGCACCAGCGTGGGCAACCGCTTCACCGAGGCGACCGATGCGGTCACAGGCGCTCCGATAAACGCCTTTAACTTGGGCTACAGCTTCATCAACGATATCCAGGTCGATCTCCTGCTCAACGCCACCCAGGCCAACGAACGATCCATCGGCCTCACCGCCCCACGCGTAACCTTCTTCAACGGCCAACGGGCCTACACGATGGTCGCAACACAGACCGCGTTCGTCTCCGACCTCGAACCCATCCCCGACTCCATCGGCTTTGACCCGACCATCTCGGTCGTCACCACCGGTGTCGTCCTCGATGTCGAGGGCACCATCTCCTCAGACCGCCGATACGTCACCATGACACTGCGGCCATCGCTCGCAAACCTCGTCTCACTTACCGAGTTCGAGATCGGCGGCGGTGGCCTTGTTGATACCGATGGCGACGGCATCCTCGACACCTTTGTCGGTGGCGGCAACGTCCAGATCCCCGAGATCCAGATCACCCAGGTCCGAAACACCGTCTCCATCCCCGACCGGGGCACCCTGCTCGTCGGCGGACAACGCCTTGTCGGCGAGATCGAGACCGAGGTCGGCGTCCCAGTCCTCTCCAAGATCCCCGTCGTCAACCGCCTCTTCACTCAGTCATCCAGCGTCCAAGACGAGAGCACCCTGCTGATCTTGGTCCGCCCGACGATCATCATCCAGTCCGAGCAGGAAGAAGTCCTCTTCCCCGGCCTGAACGACGACCCCGAAGGCTACAACGTCGGCAACTTCAACCCGTGACCGTTTAAGACAACTTGAAACGAAAAAACGCCCTGCAACCTGCCGGGCGTTTTTTTATGAGGACCTCGGAGCCGTCGTGCAACGCCGCGACGGCCAGGCTCTGGCAGGTGCCCGTCGTAGCGCTGCACGACGGCTTCACAAACCACCAGCTCAATCCCCAAGCACGTAACCGAAGATCAACGGGGCGACGATGCTCGCGTCGGACTGGACCATGTACTTGGGCGTATCGATAGCCAGCTTGCCCCAGGTGATCTTTTCGTTGGGGACCGCCCCGCTGTAGCCGCCGTAGCTGGTCACGGCGTCGCAGACCTGGCAGAAGTAGCCCCACAGCGGCGTGTCCTCGCGCTTGAGGTCCTGGATCATCAGCGGCACCGCGCAGATGGGGAAGTCCCCCGCGATGCCGCCACCGACCTGGAAAAAGCCCACGCTCGGCCGGTCGTTGTCGGCGTTGTTGTTAAGGCTGTACCACTCGATCAGGTCCTGCATCGCCTCGGTACCGAGCTTGACTACGCGATGCGAGAACTCGCCTCGGATCGCGCCGGCGGTGAAGACGTTGCCGATGGTCGAGTCCTCCCAACCGGGCGTGTAGATCGGCAGGTCCTTCTCGGCCGCGGCGAGCATCCACGAGTCCTCCGCGGGCATCTGGAAGTGGTCCGGGAAGTCGGGCTGCTTGAAGATATCGCGGTAGTACTCGTGCGGGAACTTTCGCAGGCCCGCTTCTTCGGCCTGCCGCCAGACCGCCAGCAGCCGGCCCTCGAAGTGGCGCATGACCGTCTCGGGGATGCAGGTGTCGGTGACGCGGTTCATGCCCCGGTCCAGGAGCCCCTGCTCGTCGGCGGCGGTCAGGGCCCGCCAGTTCGGGCACCACTCGTACTCCTTGCCCGCCAGCAGCAGGAAGATGTCCTCTTCGAGGTTTGCGCCGGTGCAGGTGATCGCGTGGACCTTGTCTTCGCGGATCATGCGGGCCAGGCTGCGTCCGATGCCTGCGGTGGACATCGCCCCGGAGAGCGTGACCATCATCTTGCCGCCGCTGCCGAGGTGCGCTTCATACCCTTTCGCCGCGGCGAGAGTCTCGCGCGCGTTGAAGTTGGTGTAGTGCCGCTGCATGAAGCCGCGGAGTTGGCCGGTGCCGGTGTGGTATTCGGTTGCATCCATTCTTAGGTCTCCTGACGCTCGTGGCGGCCGATCCCAAACGATCAAAGCCCCAGCACATCGGCCATGTCGTACCGGCCGGGTTGTTTGTCGGCCAGCCACTTGGCGGCTCGCAGGGCGCCCAGGGCGTAGCTGTCCCGGCTGGTGGAGACGTGCTTGATCTCCAGGCGCTCGCCCAGGCCTGCGAAGTAGGCGGTGTGCTGGCCGGGGTCGTCGCCGATGCGGAGGGTCTGGACGGTGATGTCGTCTTCGTTGCGCGGCGCATCGCCGTGGCGCGCGAAGACGAGGTTCTTTTCGGGGTCTCGGCCGGTGGCTTCGCAGAGCTTGTGGGCCAGCGTCAGCGCGGTACCCGAGGGCGCATCCTGCTTGAAGCGGTGGTGGGCCTCGAGGACCTCGATGTCGTAGCCCTCCAAGAGTTGTGCCGCCTCGCTCGCGAGCTTCCAGAGCACGTTGACGACGAGTGAGAAGTTGGTGGCCTGCAGGACGGGGATGGTCTTGGCGGCTTTATGGAGGGCGGCCTCGTCTTCCGGGATCAGGCCGGTGGTGCCGACGACGATAGGCAGCTTGCGCTCGACGCAATCGGCCAGGGCCCGACGAAAGCCCTTGGGCAGGGAGAAATCGATCAGCGCATCGCAGTCGGTGTCGCCCAGGCTCTCAGCGAGGGAAAAGCCGAGCATGTCGCCGCCGGCGAGGGCGCCGGCGTCGGTGCCTAGGTCGGCGTGGCCGGCGTGTTCGATCGCGGCGACGGGGCTGAGCAGATCGTCTTGAGCGGCCAGGGCGATGAGCCGGCGGCCCATCCTCCCTGCGGCGCCGTGGATAGCGAGTCGGGTCATAACGGTTTTCCTTGTGTTTTTCGGACCGGCGACGATATCCGGCCATGCGATTTAGAGCAAACGGCATATAATGCAGGTGAACGCTTGGCCCCCCTGCTGCGTGGCCACCGATCAGGCAGCCGGTGTCGTTCGGTTCAATCTGTCACGAGAGTCGAGGTGTGGTTTGGCATTATTTGGTTTGGGTAAAAAGTCGTCGGGGAGCGGTAAGGGTGGCGGCGGCAAAAATACAGATGCCGGCCCCGGCGACGACGGCGAGGGCTTCAAACGGTCGCTGCGCAAGGCCAACACGTTCTTTGACTACGGCGACACGGCCGCGGACTCAAAAAACTTCGACTACGCCGTGGAGTGCTACATCGGGGGCCTGCGCCACAACCCCGACAGCCTGGACCGGCACGAGAAGCTGCACGACATCGCCAAGCGGCGGAGCGTAAACGGTGGCAAGCCGATGAAGGCCAAGTCGATCGGCCCGAGCAAGGTCGACAAGATGCTGCGTGCGATCAAGAGCTGGGCCTGCGACTGGAACAACGTCAACCACATGGCGGACGTGATCGAGGCGGCGTGCGAGGCGGACCTGCGCGAGGGCGAGGAGGCCAACCTCGGCCAGATCGCCTACTGGGTCGCTGGCCTGGCGCTGCAGTACAACGCGAACCCCAACGCCAAGCCGAACCGGCGGGTGTACCTGCGTATCATCGACGCCATGGAGAAGATCGAGGCCTACGACCTGGCGCTGCAGGCCGCCCAGCGCGCGCTGATGCTCCGAGAAGAGGACGCCCTGCGCGACCGGATCAAGGACCTGACCGCGCAGCGCTATACCAAGGAGTCGGCGGCGAACAGCGAGGAAGGCGGCTCACGCAAGAACCTCAAGAACGCGGAAGCACAAGACGCCATCCAGGCGGGGCTGGACACGTCCGGCACGAAGACGGACCAACTCATCGCCGCGATGCGCGAGCAGTACGAGGAGAACCCCGAGGAGATCGATCGGCTGCAGAAACTAGTCGATGCGCTGGCGCGCTCCGAGCAGCACGAGCACGAGCAGGAAGCGGTGAAGCTGCTGCTGACGGCCCACGAGCAGACGGGCCAGTACCGCTACAAGGTCAAGGCCGGCGACCTCAAGCTCAAGCAGATCAACCGCGCCCTGCGCGCCCTGAACGAGAAGGCCAAGGCCGGCGACGAGGCCGCGAAGGCCAAGCTCCAAGAGGGCTTGAAGAAGCGTTTGGCTTTTGAGCTCAAGGAGTACACCGAGCGTGCGCAGAACTACCCAACAGACCTGAAGCTGAAGTTCGAGCTGGGCAAGCGGCAGTTCCAGGCCGGTCAGTTCGACGACGCGATCGGCAACTTCCAGGAGGCGACGCGCGAGCCCAAGAACCGTTCGGCGGCGCACATGTACCTTGGCCGCTGCTTCGTGAAGAAGGAGTGGATGGACGAGGCGATGAGCACGCTTGAGAAGGGCCTGGAACTGCATGCCGATCCCGATAACGTCGTGGGCAAGGAGCTGCGTTACGACCTGATGACGGTCAAGCTGACCGTCGCCAAGGAGAAGCAGGACGCGGAACTGGCCAAGGGCGCGCAGGAGTTGGCGTCGGACCTGCTCCAGACCGACATCAACTACAAAGACATCCGCCAGAAGATGGACGAGGTCAAGGCGTTGGCGGGTGAGTTGAAGTGAGCCAGGCCCTGGCGATCATCCCCGCACGCATGGCATCGACGCGGCTGCCGGGCAAGCCGCTGCTCTGCGAGACCGGCAAGCCGTTGATCCAGCACGTCGTCGAGAACGCCCAGCGGGCCGATTCGTTGACGCGCGTCGTGGTGGCGACAGACGACCAGGTCATCGTCGACGCGGTGGAGGGCTTCGGCGGCGAAGCGGTGCTGACCGGGCCGCACCCCAATGGCACATCCAGGCTGGCCGAGGCGCTCACACTGATCGACAGCGATCACGAGTTGATTGTCAATGTGCAGGGCGACGAGCCGGAGATCGACCCGCAGGTCATCGACGCGCTCGTCGCGGGTATCGCGGCGGATGCGGGCGCGCCGATGGCGACGCTTTGCTCACGCTTCGCCGGGGACGAAGACCCAACGAACCCGAACATCGTGAAGCTGGTACGGGACGCGAACGGCCGGGCGATGTATTTCTCGCGGTCGCTTATGCCGTTTGATCGGGACCATGGTGGGGTAAGTGCGACGCCGCAGACGGCATATTGGAAGCACCCCGGCTTGTACGCGTATCGGCGTGACTTCCTCGCGAACGTGTACCCGACGCTGCCGCCGACGCCGCTGGAAGACATCGAGAAGCTCGAACAGCTGCGTATCCTCGAGCACGGCTGCCCTATCGCCGTCATCGAGGCCAACGCCCCCGAACCCGGCATCGACACCTCAGAGCAGTACACGGCGTTTGTCGAGCGTTACCAAAAGCACTCGCCCAAAGATTAAGCCGACCAACTCACTCTTCGCCCTGCCCCTCTTCGAGCTCCATCATTTTCATCGCGAGCTTGGTAAACGCGACCTGGATGGGGATCGCCAGCGCGGGGTTGTTCTTAACGACCTGCTGGTTGATGCGTTCGGCCGAGGGGACGTCTACCCCACGCAGGCATCATAGCCAGGCGCCCCTAGGGCTCGGTCGGCAACCCCGCATCATCGAGCCCCTGCTTGAGTCGCAGCATCGCCGACTTGATGGGCCCGTGCACATCGGGGCCGAGGCGCTTGATCCGGCCCAGTTCCTGCTCGATCTGAATCGTTGCCCAGATGTACCGCCCGCCGTAGTTCAAGACCAGTTCCGGATAAGTGATCTCGCTGTCCGCCTTGGCCTCTTTCATCTCACGCCGAAGCTTGATAAAGGCCGGCCTGGCTTGATCGACCAGCCCAGCCGCCCATTGCGACGATTCATTGCCCTGCACATGGCCTAGCACCACGGCGGTATCGGTCATGTGATCGAGCAGGTCGTTGATAGCGACCTCGTAAGGCCCCATGTCGGCGGTGTCGCGATCCCTGGGCTCGCCGATCTGGTCAGGCCGATGCGCAGCGCCGGCGGGCGGACCGGAAACACACCCGGCACCCCAAGACAGCACGCCAAGCACGAGGATCAGACGGGGCAGAATCAAATACATGCTGTCGGAATCGAGTCGCGGGATCAATCGAACAAAACCAGAAGCGGTGGCACAGCGGCCTCATCACGAGATTGCAGAAACGTTGCGGCACAGCGCCGTAGAAGCCGGCCGACGCTTAGTCCATCCACTCGGGCATGTCGCCTTCGGGCTCGAGCTTCTCCATCTCCTTCATGACCGCCACCATGACGTCGGGCCCAAGCCCCTTGATACGTTTCATCTGCTCTTCCATCTTGGTCTGGATCGCTTCGACCTGGGGCTTGTATTTTTCTTCGAGCGCCTTTTCTTTTTCTTCACTGGGCTTTTCGAGCTCCGCCATCTGCTTGGTCAGTTCATTGAGCCGCTCGCCGATCGATTCAAACTTCGGGGACAGGCTGCTGACCGACTCGGCGTCTGTGATCTCGCCGAGGGTGCTCTCCAGTTTCGACATCACGTCGATGATTTCCTCGACCGCGGCCTCGTGCGGGTCGCTGCTGCCGCAGGCGGTGAGGAAGAAGGCTGCGGTCAGGAGGGCCAGTAAAGGGGTGGATCGTTTCATGGGGCGTCCTAAAGGTTGGTGGTTGCCACACGATAACAAACACGTCACGGCCGTTGGCTTTTACACATCCCCGGGCCGCCTCCACCCAACTAAAACCACCCCAACGGGGACCTTGTCCCAGGCCCGCTGGCGCGGTACAGTTGGTTATGCCCCATTCAGTTTCACAAGACGATGCCGATCAGACGCAGGACCTGCTTGAGCAGGCCGGGCATCAGACCCAGGAATCCGAGTTCTTCAACCCGATCCCCCCCGGCTATGTCCGTGGCAGGCATAAGTACGTCGTCGTCTTCGGCACCGTCATGTCCGGCTTAGGCAAAGGGATCTTCTCCTCCTCGCTGGCCAAGCTCATCAAAGACAAGGGCCTGCGCGTCGCGCCGATCAAGATGGAGGGCTACCTCAACATCGACTCGGGCACGCTCAACCCCTACCGCCACGGCGAGGTCTTCGTCCTCGACGACGGGCTCGAGACCGATATGGACCTGGGCACCTACGAGCGCATGCTCGACCAGGACCTGACCCGCGACAACTACGTCACCTCCGGCCAGATCTACCGCAACGTCCTGGACAAGGAACGCTCCGGCGGGTACCTGGGCCGAGACGTCCAGATGATCCCGCACGTCACCGGCGAGGTGAAGTACAAGCTCCGCGAACTCGCGGTCAAACAGCGGGCCGACGTCGTCTTCGTCGAGGTCGGCGGGACGGTCGGCGACCACGAGAACGCGTTCTACATCGAGGCCTTGCGTCAGCTCGCCTTCGAGGAGGGGCCGGGCAGCGTCTGCTACGTCGCGCTGACGTATATCATCGAGCCGCCGGCGCTGGGCGAGCAGAAATCCAAGGCCGCGCAGCTCGGTTTAAACAAGCTCATGGAGGCGGGGATCCAGCCGCACATGGTCGCCTGCCGGTGCCAGAACCCGGTGGAGCAGGGCGCGAAGGAGAAGGTCGCGATGTTCTCGAACGTCCCGGTCGAGCGGGTGTTCTCGATGCACGATCGGCCGTCGATCTACATGATCCCGACGGAGATGCGCGAGGCGGGGGTCGACCGGCACATCCTGACCATGCTGAACCTGCACGAGCGTGTGAACGTCACGCAGGAGGACCGAGCGCGTGAGAAGTGGCTGAGCTTCGTCAACAAGGTCACCGCGCCGCGCAAGCACAAGGCCCGTATCGGCCTGACCGGCAAGTACGCCTCGCTGCGGGACGCCTACGCCTCGATCGACAAGGCCATCGAGCACTGCGCCACGATGATGGACGCGGACATCGAGATGGTCTGGATCGACGTGACCAAGGAAGACGCCCCGCCGATCGCCCAGCAGTTGGCCGACGTGGACGGTGTCATCGTGCCCGGCGGGTTCGGCCACCGCGGCACCGAGGCCAAGATCGAGTGCGTCCGCTACTGCCGGGAGAACAAAGTCCCGTACCTGGGCATCTGCCTGGGCTTCCAGATGGCGGTCGTCGAGTTCGCGCGCAACGTGTGCGGCTTGAACGACGCGGTGTCCAGTGAGTTCGCGCCCGAGAGCCCCAACCGCGTCATCGACATCCTGCCCGAGCAGAAGAAGATCGAAGGGCTCGGCGGGAACATGCGCCTGGGCGGCAAAGACGTGCTGATCAAGCCGACCACCCTCGCGGCGAACCTGTACTACAACACCCGGGCGGGCAAACACAACCGCCACGAGCCGTTCAACATCCGTGAGCGGTTCCGCCACCGCTTCGAGGTCGACCCGCAGTACATCGAGACCCTCGAGTCCCACGGCCTGATCTTCTCCGGCCGACACCCCGCGCAGCCCATCATGCAGGTGCTCGAGCTGCCACAACCCGGCTCGGTCAACGCAGAGGCCAACGCGTACTTCCAGAGCCAAGGCGGGCACCCGTACTTCATCGGCGCCCAGTTCCACCCCGAGCTGCTGAGCCGGCCGGTCGACCCCGCGCCGATGTTCATGGGCCTGGTCGCCGCCGCGGTGCAACACGCCAACCCGGACCTGGACCCCAAGCACATCGCCCCGCGCTGGCTGCCTGATCCCGAAAAGGACAAGCCGGTGACGGTGTGAAGGCTTTCTGCTTCCCGTGTAGGGGTGACGCGCAGCGTCCCTTGCGAACCATGCCAGATGTGTCGAACGGGACGCTTCGCGTCTCCCGCTAAACCGCACGTATCCATCCCTATCGGGCGATACCCGCGCATTACGCCGGATTTCTACGTCCGCGCAAAGTTATCCGCCGCGCGGCGTTACAGCCTGCGTTTCAAGCCCAAGCCCACCTTCATCAAGACGATCTGCCCGCACTGTTCGACTGGGCAAAGCCCCCCCTGTTTTCGGCCGATATCTGTAATAGGAGACCGAACCCCAACCGTCGTGTGTGGAAGAGAAGTGAGGCCTGCCGTGACCTTCGGGACAACCAGCCTGATCCAAGCCGTGTGCACCGCCACCCTCGCGGCTGTGACATGCGGCGCGTCCGCCGACACCATCGAGCTGACCAACGGCGACGTGCTCACCGGCACCGTCATCGAGCAGACCGACCAGGGCGTCACCCTGGACCACGCGATCCTGGGCAAGATCACCCTGCAGGCTGGCAGAATCGCTAGTGTCAAGATCAGCGACGCCAAGCAACCCGCCGCAGAAACCAAAACCCCAGACGCCGACGCAAAGCGCAGCGAAGCGTCTGGTACCGCCCCCGACCCCAAAGCAACCGAACAAGCCGCGCTGGAGGCCGCCGCCGAGGACCGCTCCTTCTGGCAGCGTTTCCGCGAAGACTGGGACAGCAAGCTGACCCTCGGGCTCAACGGCTCGACAGGCCCGACCGATCGCCAAAACTACCGCGTCAAGTTCAAGACCGGCTTCGAGGACGGCCGGGACCGCATCAGCTTCGATACAAGCTGGTACTACGCCACCGCCGACGGCAACCAGTCCCAGAACCAGTTCCAGGCCAACCTCACCAAGGACTGGCTACAAAAAGACGAGCCCTGGTTCTTCTTCGTCAAGGGCCAGTACAAGTTCGACAACAACCGCAGCTGGGAAAACCGAACCAGCGCCTTCGGCGGCGGCGGCTACACGCTCACCAAGACCGAAGACGTCGAGGTCAACACCCGCCTGGGCTTCGGCGGGACCTACGAGTACGGCTCCGTCAATGACTTCACCCCCGAGGCCCTCTTCGGCGGCTCCGTCGTCAAGTGGCACGTCAGCGAACGCGCCGCGATCGCCGGCCAGACCCTCTACTACCCCTCCCTCGAAGACACCGCCAACTTCCGCATCGAGTCCAGCCTCGAGTGGACCTACAAGCTCGACATGGCCGACGGCCTGTCC
The DNA here is from genome assembly GCA_019634195.1 of Phycisphaeraceae bacterium. Taxonomy (GTDB): domain Bacteria; phylum Planctomycetota; class Phycisphaerae; order Phycisphaerales; family Phycisphaeraceae; genus JAHQVV01. The sequence continues at coordinate 13,058 of JAHQVV010000012.1, forward strand.
CTCAAGCTCGGCGTCGAGAACGAATACGACTCCGCCACGCCCAACGAGACCGGCAACAACGACGTCCGCTACTACGGCGCGGTCGTGCTGAGTTTTTAGCGAGCCGGACCGCACCCAACACCTGCCTACCCATCAAGATATGCGAGGTGGCCCAGAACGTGTAGATTACACAGCTTCTTTATCCGGCCACCCAAAGCCCTGACGCTTAAAATCGGTGCGCTCCAGCCAACGAAAATCGCACCCACTCAAGGACGGCCACCCCGCTTCTAAACAGGGCTGTCAAACATCAATTACCTCTATAGAAACGCCGCTAACCCATCCCGCGCGCACAATCCAAACACCACCCCCACCACGCAAGGCCCACAAGGCAACACGCCGGCCGTAACATCTCAGCAACCCCGTTTCAAGCACGCGGTGTGTTGAAAGTCCTTAAATTCGACTCCCGACCGGCCCCATTGGCTCTCCCCTATCTTCTGAGCAACACTTACCGCTGCACCGGGATCGCATCCGTGCACCACATCACCGTCGCGCTGATCGTCTCGTTCGAGCTCGTCTTGGGGTTCTGCCACGTGAAGAACTCTGGCTCACGGTAGCTCACGAACTCGACGTGGCCGTCCCCAAAGACCGCGTTCGCGTCGCCAGTGGTCCGGTCACCCCCAGTCACGTTGTGGAACGAACCAAACATGTCGACGTCGGGTTGCCCGCCAGTGGAGCTCCGGCCTAGCAGGTACCCATCATTCATCGTAAACCTGCTGTAGGTCGGGACCGTGAAGGTGTTCTCTTCGGTGAGCATGACCAAGTCACTAGGCTGCTTCATACTCTCGGCGGTCAATTCCTCCCGCGGCCAGGGGTTCGAAGGGGGGTCGACAAACGGGCCGACATTCCAGTTCTGGACGTAGTTCCGGGCCAGGCGGTCTTGGTTGACCCACGACGGATCAAACGTATCGGGTGTCAGGCGGTCCGCCGCGATCGGGCAGAGGTAGATCTCCGTAGCCTCGTTGACATAAGGGAAGAGCGTCCCCTCAAGGATCCCGTCCAGGATGGTCGGGTCGCCGGACCGCGGGAAGGGCGTGCCGTCCGCCAAGAGGTTTTGTCCCCAGATCCAGTGGCGTGCTGCGGTGAACTGCCCGTTGTTATCCGAGACGTACGCGAACTGCGCGACCCCCAACTGCCGCAGGTTGCTGCCGCACTGTATCGCCTTGGCCGCGTCGCGTGCTTTTCCCAACGCGGGCAAGAGGATCGCGATCAACAGCGCGATGATGGAGATAACGACCAAGAGTTCGATCAGGGTAAATGCGCGACGCATAGAAAACCTCCTTAGATATGAATAGGACAGGCACCCTGCCTGTATGACTTGATTGTTCGAACAACAGGCAGGACGCCACGCCCGCCACCTGAAAGGCGATACGCCCCTGTCAGGACGCACCACCGACGGAGGAAACGATTTAGCAACGCCGACGACGTGCGATGATCAGCCCGCCCACGGCGAGCAACGCGAGCGAACCCGGCTCGGGGACGACCGCGAAGTCACGGAATTCAGCGCCGTCATCACCTGCAAAGAAGATGGAGGCACCATCGGAGAGGTCGGTCCCACTGATATCGACCGCGCCGGTCGTAAAGTCAGCGGCGAACGTGCCGTTGAACGCGAAATCGATGTTGTAGGTCAGGGTTTGCGCGTTCGCATCGTGGACCAGTTGCAAGCGGGTGGTACCGCCGGAGGCTGCTCCGCCAAAGTTCTGAAGGGCGCCCTGAGTCACGTTATTGATTCGGAACTCCTGCACATTTTGATTCTCTGCCAGAGCCAAGAAGTTCGTCCCAGCAGGGATGGTGGTGCTGATCTGGTCAGCAGGGATAGCCCCGAACTGACCGACGTCAGGAATGCCGAACGAGCCCAGTACGCCAGTGCCCAAACCAAAGAAAACCTGCTGACTGACCAGGTTTGCATCAACGGTCACCTCGGCCACAAAACCGACTTCGTCATAATCAGCATCATTGGTGCGCAGGACGTTCCGCCCGGCATCACCGCCGGTTGTGCCGAACACCGCACCGGTAGCGCTGTACGAAATAGCGCGGTTAGGTGCGAGGCTCGCCTCGTTCAGGCCGGGGGAGGCGGACTGGAGGTCCGCGCTAAAGAGGGTCGCGGCGCTTGTCGTGCCGGCCAGTGTAAGAACAAACAATGTGGTAGTGAGTTGCTTAAGCATGCCGTTAAATCCTCCTAGAGGGATTAGGGAAAATGTCACTGCGAGAAACACCTCGCAGCGTGCGAAAAGAGAACTAATGGGGTACTGATCTGCCGCTGGCGATCTTTGCGGCGTGGTAAAGGTCTTGGATTTCTTTGGCGCTGAGCTCCCGGTCGAATATCAAGACATCGTCCATCAATCCACTAAAGGGCTTGACTGGCTCACCCTCGGCGTCCAGGAGGCGCGCGGATGGCCCTCCAAGCCGCCAGGCGTCAAGACCCCGCTCGATTTTGGGCTGCCGAATTCGTTGCGCGGGGCCGTCTTCTTGGCCGTTCACATAAAGCCGGGAGAAGTGGCCATCTGACGCGGTGATCACAACGAAGTACCACGTATCGGGGCGGACCTGTGTCTTACCATCGACAATTATTTCGCCTCCCAAGTCCGGGCCGTAACCGTCATTCGAACTGAAGAGGTAATGGCGAAACACCCCGCGGTCTGAGACCCTCAAGTTCTGACTGAACTTCACCATCGGGCCTTCATCCATGCTTGTTTTCGTCAAGATATTCTGATGCTCAACCCCATCCAGGCGTAGCCAGGCGGCAACCGTGTAGGCCACTTTATCTTCGTCTTGCTGGGGCTTAGCCGGGATGGCAACGTAGCTCTGATCGGTCAGCTTGAGCACACGGTTGCTAGGGACTGAGCCAAACGGGTCTGCGACGATGCCGCCCCCCTGGCCCACGAGGGTGCCATCACTGAGGCTTGAAGCCCTGGCGCCTTGTAAAGCCCTGGCGCCTTGTAAGATTGGTGCCTGATCGTGATCGAACGGCCAGTATGCCGCCGCGTTCAATGCGTTTGCCAGGCGATCCAACTCGGTAGGCATCGCCCGGCGGAAGGCTTCGGAGGAAAACGCAATCGCCCGGATCTTGCCTGCCTGCCGGTCGGCGCGCTTGGCCTGGCCGGCATCGATGCGGACGTCCTCCCCTCCCGAGCGGTCTTGTGTTGCCGGCAGACTCATCGTGACCTGGCCGGTCAAAACATGAACGTCTGTGTGACGATCGGCTACTTCGACCGAGAACTCAGTACCGAGGTCGGTGATATCGGCGTGGTCGGTCTCGACCACAAAGCCCTTGGACAATTCGGTCTCACAGATGCCGACAAGCTTGCCGGCGTGCAGGCGGATCGCGTTGTCGTGGTCTAGTAGTTCGACCTCGACGGGTGCCTCGAAGATTGCGACTGCTCCGCGGCTGGTGGTGATCTCGGCGAAGCCGGCGGTGAGGGTGAGGCGGGTACCTGGGTAGAGGGTGTCACCGATTCCCAGGCCCGCTGAAGCGGGCCCGCCCCATTGGGCGTTGTGGGTCGCGGTGAGGGTGGCGACTGTATTCGTTGTGGGTGCGGGGTCATCGATGGTTGGAATCGATGGGGTGGTGTTGCGGGGATTATTCGCGATCGGGTCGGGCGTGTTGCTGGCAAACGGATTGATCACAATCAACGCGAATAGGAGGACCGCAGCGGCGAGGGTGCCGATGCTGGTGATAATCGCGGGCTTGCTGGTCAGCGTTTTGCGGAAGATGTAGCCGCCTAAGGCGACGAAATCGTGTGGGGTGAGCTTGTCGGGATCGATGCGGGCCCCGTGCTGAGGCTCAACAGATGAGGCGGGCAGCGCGATCGGCTTGGCCGCGGCTTCACGATCGCTCAGCTCTTGGAGCAGCGTGTTGAAGTCTTCGAGCAAGGGCTCTTGCTGATGAGCCGCCTCGTACTGGGCTTGGCCCGCGAACTCCTGGCGGACCAATGACATAGCCTGCATCGCCTGGGCAAGCTGCTGCAATACGGCAGCGTCATCGCGCAAGGCTTTGTCGAGTGACGCGACACGCTCCTCAGGGAGACACCCGAGCAGATACGCCTCGATATCTTGCGGGTCCAGGGGTTGTTCTGAATGATCGCTCACCACGTGCTCCCTTCGGAAGAGAGCCTCTTCGTAACGCACTGCCGCAGACTCGTGTGGGCCCGCGTGATCATCTGGTAGACACTGCGGACGGGGCGATCCGTCTGCTGCGCGATCTGGGCGGGCTTCATGCCCTTGCCGTAGCGCAGGGCGAGCGTATCGCGTGATTTGTCCCCAAGAAGCTCGATGCATTGGCGTAACGCCTTGACCTGCGCTGCGTGGCCCGCGTTGTGCTGATCGGCCTGCACCTCGGCGAGCATGGCCAGCACCTCGCTGCTGAGCTGCATCGCCTGGGCCATCTTCGCGCGGCGGGCCGAGAGCCCCTGCCGGCGGATCGACTCGTGCAGCCAGCCGAGCAGGTGTGTTTCGTCGTTGATCTGGCCCTTCTTCTGCAACGCCAGCAGGCTCACCTCCTGCAGCACGTCCTCGGCCAGGTCCGGGTCGCCCGTCACGACCCACGCGTAGCCATGCAGCCGGGGGCGGCGCTTCATGACAACGGACATGATCAGGTCGGATGAGACAGGCATGCGGGTTCCTCACTATTGAATGTGGCCAGACGCGGAATCACGACATGTAATTAGCCATTGTGTCCGCAAATCCCTCGATATACCCCTATAGGGTTAGAATCTGGCGATACACTGCCTGACCTGCGGCTACAACCTCAAGGCCCTGACTAACCCGCACTGCCCGGAGTGTGGCAGGACGTTCGACCCGGAGGACGCGAATAGCTGGGGTAATGCGCGTGCGTACAAGTTCAGCCCGATTGCAAAAACCGCTGGCTTGCTCTGCGCTGTCGCGGGTACGCTGCCCGCACTGATCGCGACGGGTGCCATCGCGATCGGGTTGTATGACGCCTTTATCCTCACCATGCTGTGGATGTATGCGGCGATACCATTCTTGATTCTGTTAATTGTGTGGCGCGGCTGCTTGCATGCCTGCGAGTACAAACCGGGTCGACGCGCAAGATGGATCGGCGCGTTGCTCATCATTTTTAATCTCAGCCTGTTCACCGAATGGCCGATCTATGCGTCGTTCTATCTGCATCGACCGGCGTTGAACGATCTTGTTGAACGGCACCAGGCGGGCGACATGATTTCTTTGCCCGCGCAGGTCGGTCTGTTCCGTGTTTACGATATTGAAACGGTCTATTGGGGTTACGAACAAGACGAGATCATCGACTTAACGATCAGCTCCAACACCGGCAGCCCGGACCACCTAGTGTATGGGATGGGGGATGAACGCGTCGGCCGAGCCGCGACACCGTTTAACATCTGGTCTGATCGACGCCTGGACAAGGACTGGCACATCGTGCATGAAGACTAAGATGCCTGTTAGCCCCGACGCAGCGCATCACCGACCCGGACACACATGATGAAACACAGAATCGCTTCGATCGTGCTCACGTTCCTCGCTGGCGTGATGCTTGTGGGGGCTCCACCCGCGCACGCCACCGGTGACAAGCCCAACATCGTCCTGATCATGGTCGACGACCTGGGCTACGGCGACCTGTCGTCCTACGGCGCACCAGACATGCAGACCCCGCACATCGATGCCCTGATGGCCAGCGGCCTGCGCTTCGATCAGTTCTACGCGAACTGCACGGTGTGTTCGCCGACGCGGGCGTCGCTGATGACCGGGCTGTACCCCGACAAGGCGGGTGTGCCGGGTGTCATTCGGCAGTACGCGGCCGGCGACTGGGGGTTTCTGAATCCCGATGCCGTGACTTTGCCCGACATGCTCAGAACCGCCGGCTACCACACCGCGCTCGTCGGCAAGTGGCACCTCGGACTGGAATCGCCGAACCTGCCCAACGAGCGCGGCTTCGATTTCTTCCATGGGTTCCTCGGCGACATGATGAACGACTACTACACCCACCTGCGTGGCGGCAAGAACTGGATGCGCCGCAACAACGAGGCCGTCAAGGCCAAGGGCCACGCGACGGACGTCTTCAGTGAGTGGTCGATCGACTACATCAACGAGCAGGCCGCGGACAAGGACAAGCCCTTCTTCCTGTTCCTCTCGTACAACGCGCCGCACTTCCCGATCCAGCCGCCCAAGGACTGGCTAGACAAGGTCAATGCACGCGACATCGATCTCGAACCGAAGCGGGCCAAGAACGTCGCCTTCATCGAGCACCTGGACGACAACGTCGGCCGCGTGATCAAAGCGATCGAGGACGCCGGCATCAAGGACAACACCCTGGTCATCTTCACCTCGGACAACGGCGGGTCGATCCCGCACGCCCAGCGCAACCTCCCGCTCAACGGCGGGAAGCAGGACCACCTCGAGGGCGGCATCCGCGTGCCGACCTGCGTCGTCTGGCCGGGCAAGGTCAAGCCGGGCAAGAGCAACGGGCTCGGCATCACGATGGATTTTTACCCGACGCTCTGCGAGATCGCGGGCGTCGAGATCGACCACGACATCGATGGCCAAAGCCTCGCCCCCGTCTGGCTAAGCGGCGAAGCAGGCGACCCGGATCGCGTCTTGATCTGGGTGCGTCGTGAGGGCAACAACCGCTACCAGGGCCGGGCGTACTACGCGATCCGCCGGGGCAAGTGGAAGCTGCTGCAGAACACGCCGTTCGAGCCGATGCAACTCGTTGATCTTGAGGCGGACCCGTACGAGCAGTCGCCGATGCCGGCCAAGGGGGAGGTCGCCAGCGAGCTCACCGCGCTGCTGATGAAACACATCCAGGAAGCGGGCCGTGTGCCGTGGCAGCGTGACGAGTGATCGCCTTCGCTCTGCAGCAGGTCACACCGCGTCTATTACTAGGGCGCTGTGTGCTGAAGCCGCAGACCGCTTAGTACCGCGCGGCGACGGGGAACCGATTAGAGCTTGGGCTCTTCGAGCGGGACGGGGCAGACGTCCTTTCGGCCGCAGTTCTCGCAAGCACCGCCCTCCCAGAGGTGGTTGAAATACTGGCTGACGGCGTCGATCATGTCGGGGGAGGTGGTCCAGATGCCCAGCTCGTGGTTGCGGTTCTGGTCGGCCTTGGCACCGAGGCCGGCGCCGGTGAGGTTCGCGCTGCCGAGGTACATGCTGGCCGCGTCGAGGATGACGGCCTTGGCGTGTAGGCGCGGGCAGCGGCGCAACATCAGGTTGGGCGGGAGTTCGCCGTGCTTCTTGATGAGTTTTTTCAGCTCCTGGATCGCGGGGCCGGAGGGCACACCGGCGTGGAGGATGCGGACCTCGACGCCGCGATGGGCGATGCGGGTGAGGTGCTCGAGGATGCTCGGCGGGGTAGCGCGTCGGCTTGGGGTCTTGCCGGGGTCGGGGACGAGCACGGCCTTGAGGTCGGCGGTGGCGATATCGACGCTGACCCGGGCCTTGAGGATGCCGTCGTAGATGACGCGGCGGAGGTGCTGGCCGTCCATGACGAGCTCGGCCTGGCCGGTCGGGGCGGCGCTGAATTGGATGTCATCGAGGTCGCTCACCGAGACGCTATCGGCAGACGCGCGGGGCGGCGATGATTCATCGCCGCCGGCGGGAGAGGACCGCCGCGCCCGCGAGGGTGAGCAGCAGCAGGGAGCCGGGCTCGGGGATGACGACGGACTCGTTGAAATCCAGCCGCATCACGGCCGTGCCGTCGTCCGGGGTGAAATCGAAGACGACCTTGTCGAAGAGCGGGCTGCCGATGCCGGGGTCGATGCTCAGTTCGTCGTCGAGCGCAAGCGCGGCGTTGAAGGCGACGAGCGGGTCGTCCGTTTCGGGGAAGATCTGACTCTCGACAAGCAGCTCGTAGTCTTCCTGACTGATATTGAATGCGGCTTCGACGAGCTCTTCAACGGTCATGATGAAGTCCCCTTCGATGAGGTCTCTAATCAAGTCCGGGTCTTGTGATGCGGTCGTATTTACAACCGTGGTCGGTCCCGACCCGCCGCCGAACGCCGCGGCGAGGTAGCCGGTGGTGAGCATGCTGTGACCAAAGACCGCGTCGAAGGGGGCGCCATCGATATCCAGCACGCCGACGAGCAGGTCGGTCCAGACCAGGTCGGGGCCGTTCTGTGTCGGCATGATGAAATCATCGACCGTGACCAGGGGCATGGCCACGGTGCCGCCGATGCCGCCCACCTCGAGGAAGTCGACGATGTCGCCGTTCTGAGCAATGGTTTTGGTGAAATCGATGCCCATGTCTGCGGCCATCTGCTCGCTGATGATCACGGTCTGCGCGCCGGTGTCCACGAGGAAGGTGTAATCGTCGGCGGTGAGCGTTGCCCCGCCGCTGTTGGCCCCGCCGGTGTGCCGCATGTCGACGTGATCGATGACGGGCAGCCCGGCGAAGGTCGGCAGCAACTCGGGGAAGCCCGCGTCGGCGAGGGTCGAGTCGGTAAACTCGGGTTCGATGATGCGGAGGTCCACATTCATCGTGCTCGGGCTCTCGAGCGCCGCCTGGGCGACCGTGTCGTGGAACGCCACACGCTGGAACCCCAAGTTCAGGTTCGGGCGCATATCGATCTCGACCGCGTAGCCCTGCATGGCGGGCATGCCGACGATGGCGGCGAAACTGCCGATGTTCAACGAACTGTCACCGAAGGTACGGATGTCGGTACCGATGAGGCGTTCGACGCCGTCGGAATCGTAGATACGCAGGCCGTGCGACTCGTGGAGATCAAGCGGCGACGTCCCGGCGACACCGAGCTCCGCGTACTGGAGGTCCATTTCATCGGCTTCAATCACGCCGCTGCCGTCAAGGTCGGCGGAAACCGAGCCGTAGTCGATGGTCAGCGCCCCACCGGAATCGCGGTACGACGGGCTGGCGAGGAGGATGCCGTTCGCACCCGTGTCGAGTAGTGCGGAGTTGAAGATCCCCGGCCCGATGACGGTGCCGGGGCTGGTCGATTCGTCGGTGATGCCAAAGGTAATGCGGGGCTGGTCCAGCGCGAGCGTGTCGGCGGGGCCCAGGATGATCTCGATCGCCTGGGCCTGGCCCGCGACACATGCGGCCGACAGCAAAAAGGCTGTGCGGGCCTTGAACAGGATGCCCCGGGTCCTCGACATAGCAGGCGTAAAACTAATCAATTCGTAGTACATCTTAGTAGGTAGATCGCCAATCCCAAAGCCCCGATCTTGAAAACAGCAGGGAACGCCCAATCAAGCCGAAAAAACCACGATATGGAACCTTGATAGGGGCTTCTGCGTCGTATGATGGACGCGTTGGTGCGGTTTTCTTCACAAAGGGCGGTGCATATGACCGGGCGTAGCAAATGGCGTAGCGGGTATTTGATGCGGCTCGGGTTCGTGCTGGGCGTTTTGTTCGGGGGGGTGGTGTCGTTCGGTTTTGAATTAATGGTGGGGCAGCAGATGATGGGCTGGGACCGCGGCTTCGGGCGGCCGTTCGTCCCGCAGATCCAACACGTGCCCACCGAGCAGTCACAGGACGGCTTTGTCGTCTCGGCCAGCGGGACCGCGATCCAGGACACCCCCGCGGGGGAAGCACTCAAACTCATCGAGGAAGGCAAGTGGGTCAAAGCGATCCAGGCCATCGAATCGCTCAGCGAGACCGACAGCAAGCTGGTGGTCGACGCGCAAGGCGTGCTCCGGCCTTTGTCGGCGATGAAGAGCGCGTTGATCGCGACGATGCCCGCGGAGGGCCGACGCACCTTCTGCAAGCTCAACGACCCGGCGGCGAACACGAGGCTGGCCGAGGCGCTCGGCGCGCTTGAATTAGGCGAGCGGGCGAGCGCGTTCAAGTCGATCGTTGACGGCTACGCGCTCTGCGACGCCGCGGCAGCCGCGGCCGAGCACCTCGGCGACATCCGCTTTGAGCAGGGCCGGTTCAAACACAAACACCGGCAGCACGGTTCCGGCCGAGCGGAGCGCGGCGTGCAGGGCCGGATTATCAGCTAGGCGAAAATCTTTTTTGATCCACCAAAGAACGAGTTGATCTGCCATTGCGCAGAAGGGTAGGCGACCTGTGTAGGTTTTAGGTAGGAACTTATCAGATCAGACCAGCCTGGTTTCGATACCAGACTGGTCGATTTTCTTATATCGTTATCGACGAGTCGATCCCTATCACCACAGCCTCGGCCGAGGTTTCCGCGTTGACCCGTGCGGCCCAGGCGGCCGCATCCTGCATAATGTAGCCAAAGGTGTTGTAGTGGCACGGCACTACCTTTTTCGGATTCAAAAACTGCACCGCGCGCAAGGCATCATCTGGCCCCATGGTGAAGTTGTCACCGATGGGCAAAATAGCGAGGTCGATTTCGTGCTCACCGATGAGGGACATGTCTGAAAAGAGGGCCGTATCCCCAGCGATGTATATGTTTTCGCTGCCAGTTTTAAGTAAAAAGCCACCCGGCATCCCGCCGTATTCACCATCTGGCAATTTTGAGCCATGCAGGGCCGGGGTCATTTTCAAATAGCCAAAGGGATGACTAAAGCCACCGCCCAAATGCTGCGGATGAGTTTTTTCGACACCCTGACGGCCGAACCAGTCCGCAATTTCAAAGTTGGCAATCACGGTGGCATTGCATCGTTTGGCGATGCTGGCAGCATCCGCCACATGGTCCCCGTGACCGTGCGTAATCAACACATATTCGACATCGATGTCGTCAGCGGTCGTGTGTGCCAGCGGATTGGTCCCTTTCAAAAAAGGATCAACAATCATTTTGGTCCCATTTACATCAAGAGAAAAGGTTGCGTGTCCATGAAAAGTAACAGTTACA
>JAHQVV010000191.1 GCA_019634195.1 Phycisphaeraceae bacterium
ATCTGGAGACCTTTGGTTGCCAGATGAATGTGCTGGATAGCCAGCTCGTTGTCAGCCAGCTCCGTGGCCTGGGCTACCGCTTTACCGACGACTGGCAGTCGGCGGACGTGGTCCTCTACAACACCTGTTCGGTCCGCGAGCAGGCGGAGAACAAGGTCTGGTCCCGCGTCGGTATCGTCGGCAAGCACAAACGCGAGAAGCCCGGCACGGTACTCGGCGTCATCGGCTGCATGGCCGAACGCGACGGCACCGACATGATTAAAAAGTACCCGCAGATCGACCTGCTCTGCGGCCCCGGCGAGCTGGATAAGGTGCCGATGCTCATCGACAACGTCTTTAAGACGAAGGTCGAAGAGCGTGTCGAACGCGACCTCTCCAACGTCGCGCTCCAAGGCAACACCCACCGCCGAAGCTCCACCCTCAGCGCCGCCAGCGACAAGCTCGAACTCATCGATTTGTCGCGCAGCTTCACGGCCGAGGACACCGACCTGCCCGGCGAGACCACGCCCGGCGCAGGCCGAAGCGCCTACGTCCGCATCACACGCGGCTGCAACAAGCTCTGCACCTACTGCGTCGTGCCCAACACCCGCGGCGCCGAGGTCCACCGCCACCCCGACCACATCGTCGACGAGTGCAAGAAGCTCGCCGACCACGGCGTCATCGAGGTCACGCTCCTGGGCCAGACCGTCAATCACTACCACTACGACCAGAGTGCTGCGCAACAGATCGACGGCATCTGGCAGCCACAGGTCGGCACGGTCATCAGCCCGAACAAAGGCACCGGCGGGCCCTCACCACAATTCAACGATACGACGACGAGCTTCGCGGACCTGCTGCACCGCATCCACGAAGAAGTGCCAGCGATCAAGCGGCTGCGGTTCGTTACTTCGCTGCCACGCGACTTTGGGGATGACATCCTGCAAGTGATCCGCGACAGCCCGCGTATCTGCCGGTACCTGCACCTGCCCGTGCAGAGCGGGTCCAACCGCGTGCTCGCCAAGATGAACCGCGGCTACCGCGTCGAGCAGTACAAAGAGCTGATTGATCGCACGAAAGCAATGATCCCTGGGGTCACACTCGCCACCGACATCATCGTTGGCTTCCCCGGCGAAACCGACGACGACTACCAACAGACCCGCGACCTACTCGAGTACGCCCGCTACAAAAACAGCTTCATCTTCAAGTACTCGCCCCGGCCTGGCACCGCCGCGTACGACCGCATCCCCGACGACATCCCCGATGAAGTCAAGCGCCTGCGCAACAACGGCCTGCTCGCGCTGCAAACCGATATCAGCACCGAGATCCACGCGGGCTACGTCGGCCAAACCGTCGAGGTCTTCGTCGAAGGTGTTTCGCGTAAGACCCGCAAGCAGGGCGGTGATCAAACGGAAGTGTCCCAACTCTCCGGCCGAACCGGCGGCGACCTGATCACGTTCTTCGAAGGCGATCCATCACTCATCGGCCAGATCGTCAACGTCAAGGTCGAGTCGGCGCTGCCGTTGGCGCTGTCGGGTGTGTTGCAGTAGGACAGGCATTCCTGCCTGTCAGCGGGTGAAGGCCCGGTCGGACGAGCATTGCGGCTGCGCCGCACCAACAGGCAGGAATGCCTGTCCTACCTGTGGATGCTATATGCAGAATGACTCCTGCCACCTCCCCAACACCAGCCTACACCTGGGCGACTGGTCACCTACGCCGTTGACGCGCGTCGCGATTGAACCCGATGGCCCGTATATCTGGTCCAAGCTCGAGTTCATGAACCCCGGCGGATCGACCAAGGACCGCATCGCCAACCACATCCTCACCAAGGCGGTGCGCAGCGGCGCGATTAAGCTAGGTGGCTCGGTCGTCGAGGCGTCCAGCGGATCGACCTCGATCGCGATGGCGATGGTTTGTGCGCAGCTGGGCCTCAAGTTCACCGCGGTCATGCCGGCCGGCGTATCCAACGAGCGTTCGCTGATCATCAAGGCCTACGGCGGCGCGGTGCACCACACTGATGAAGGCGCGACGATGCTTGACTGCATCGCGGAAGCCAAGCGGCTGGCCGATGCGCAGGGCGCGTTCTTCCCCGCTCAATTTGAAAACCCGGACAACGCCGAGGCCCACCGCTTCGGCACCGCGCGCGAGGTGATTAAGCAGTTGCCCACCCAGCACGTCGATGCCTTCGTCGCCGGCGTCGGTACCGGCGGCACACTTGTCGGGCTCTACCAAGGCCTGCGCGACCACGGCTGCCAGGCCACGCCCGTGCTCGCCAAGCCGATCGCGTCTTCGGGCGGCTCACTCGCCGCAGGCTGTTTTGACCACGCCGAATGCTGCTCGACCTACTCCAAGCGGATCCCCGGGGTTGTGGACGACATGTCCTGCCTGTTCCAGCCGGCAGAACTCGACGGCCTGCAAACGATCGACATCGCCGATGATCACGCCATCGAAACAGCGCGGCAACTGATCAGGCTCGGCTTCCCCGTCGGTCCAAGTTCGGGGCTGAACTACGCCGCGGCCGTCAACGCGTATGAACGACTGCAGCAGCAGGGTATCGCGTCGCCAACGGTCGTCACCGTCTTCTGCGACCGGATGGAACGCTACTTCTCGACCGAGCTTTTTAGCCCGGCCCGATCGGCGAGCCCGTCAACATCCCGCGGATCGCGTTGAATGGCGCGGCGAGCATCTTCCGCCACTCCTGCTTCGTCCCGTTCGCGGCAATCAGCAGGGCGGTGACGTCGTCGTCGGTCAGGTCGTTGATGTCTTCTTCCTCAAGATGCTTCAACAGATCAGGGATGATCGCGTCGGGCTCTTTCTTGCGCAGTTGGTTGAGTCGATCGAGCAAGCCGTGGATGCCGACCTGCTTGCCCTCGGCCGTTCGGCATTCGATCAGTGCATCGGTATACAGCAGCAGCATGTCGCCGGGCTGGAACGTGATGTCGGTCTGCTGATAGCCCGTGTCTTCGAGGATGCCGAAAGGCAGGTCGGCCTCGGCCTTGGAGTCGAGGTCTTCGGGGTCCACGCCCAGCACCTGCCACCGCTTTTCTTTCGCGCGGTACCACATTGGCGAGGGGTGGCCAGCGTTGCTCAGGGACAACTGGCGCTTGGGCGCGAGGAACGACATCGCCACCGTCGTCGCAAACCGACCGGACTCGGTGACCTCCGCGAACTTCTGGTTCATCGCCTTCATGAACATCTTCTGGCTGGTGAAGTTCACGTAGCGCTGCATCAGCGAGCGGAGGTCCTGAGCGGTTTCGGAGACCCGGCTGCCGTGGCCCGCGACGTCGGCAAGGATGACGCGTGTGATCCGGCCCGAGGCGCAGGACGAGAGGTAGTACACGTCCCCGCCGCGCTTGGCGCCCTGGTGCGGCTTGGCGTAGAGGTAGCCGTCGAGCCCGGTCATCGCGAGGGTCTGGTCCGCGGCCTCGGTCCCGCCCCAGACCTGCAGGCATTGGAGGCTGGTTGTGTTGGTCTGCTTCGCCATGGGCTTAGTTTATCCCTGTTGACGCCCGCGGATGGAATCCGCAAGCGCCGTTTCACTCTTTACAATGCCGGGCATGATGAAATTATTCGATGCGCACCTGGACATGGCCCTGAACGCGCTAGACCACGAGCGGGACCAGACGCTGAGCGTGTCGGCGTTGCGTGAACGCGAAGCGGGCGGGGTCGTCGACGGCCGCGGCATCGCAACAGTCAGTGTCGACGAACTGAAGCAAGGCGGCTGCGGCGTCGTGCTCAGCACCGTCATCGCGCGGAGCAAGCCCTGGGTCAAGGCGACTCGGGAGAACATCCACGACTTCAACTGGCCCGACCCGTCGATGGCCTACGGGGTGGCCATGGGGCAGTTGGCGTACTACCGGTTGTTGCAGACGCGGGGGCAGCTGCGGATTTTGGAGTCTGCCGGGTCGCTGAAGCGACACCTTGCCGAATGGGGATCGTCGCCGGGCACCACGCCTGTTGGTCTGGTCCTGACGATGGAGGGGGCCGACCCGATCGTCGAGCCCGAACAGCTCCGTGATTGGCACGCCGTGGGCCTGCGGACGCTCATGCTCGCGCACTTCGGCAAATCGCACTACGCCCACGGCACGCCCGCTCCGGAGAGCCGGCAGGGTGAAGCGCACGATACGGATGGGCCGCTGACCGATCGGGGGCGGGCGCTGTTGCCGATCATGCACGAGCTCGGCATGCCTTTGGACCTCACCCACACCGCGGATCAGAGCTTCGCCGAGGCGGCGGACCTGTTCGAGGGCCGCATCTACTCCAGCCACACCGCCTGCCGAGCGATTGCGGCGATGCCGCGCAACCACACGGACGCGCAGCTCAAGCAGATCATCGAGCGTGACGGCGTCATCGGTCTGCCGCTGTTCAATCACTTCTTGAACGCGGCGTACGAAGAGGACTCGCCCAAGGAGATGGTGACCTATGCATACGTCGCCGACCATATCGATCACATCTGCCAGCTCGCGGGCAGTGCCAAGCACGTCGGTATCGGGTCTGACGCGGATGGTGGTTTCGGCAAGGAGCACATGCCCGCCGAGCTCGATACGCACCGGGACATCGTGAAGCTCGCCGAGGTGTTGTCGCAGCGTGGCTACAGCGATGACGACATCGTGGCCGTGATGCGGGGCAACTGGATCAACTTCTTTTCCGAAACGCTGCCTTGACTTAGAGGTAGCAGGCTGCGGCTGTTTTGCCCGCCACGGCGGCGTCCTTACACCTCGTCCAAGCCCAGCGCGCCGCGGATGCTCGCGTTGGCCCGGAGTTTCTCGTAGGCACGGAACAGGCGGACACGGGCGTTGTTGGCGGTGATGTTTAGCCGCTCGGCGAGCTCGGCGATCTCTAGGCCTTCCACGTGCCGGAGTGTGATCACCGCGGCCTGGCTCTCGGGCAGATCGGCGATCGCGTCGAACACGATCTTGCGCTGGTCCTCGTCCATCTGGTACCGATCGTCCGGCTCGTCCGCCGCGATCTGGATCTCTTCGGCGTCGGCGGCACCGGTTCCGCCGGCGGTCCGCTTGCGCTTGCGGACGATGTCCAGCGCGGCGTTGCGGGTGATCATCGCCATCCACGAGACGATGGCCCGCTCATCGTTGAGCGCATCCAGGCGTTTGAAGCCGTTGAGCGTCGCGGTCTGGACCGCGTCCTCCGCGTCCGATGCGTTGCGGACGATGGGGTAGGCCGTGGCATAGAGGAAGCGGTAGTAGTCGCCTACGATGCGGGCGTACCACTGCTCTTGAGATTCACCGGGTTGTGGGAGGTTGTCCATATGGCTTTGGGGCCGGGGCATCGAGGCGAGCCGCAGTGCTTTGTTGGCTTGCTTCTTGGTCCCTTGGGGTTCGGCCCCGTTGCGGGGTGGTGTCCAAGTTCCGGGGGAGTCCTGCTTCCTGGCAAGATTATCCTGCACAACAGGGTAGGCCAAACGGATATCGTCGGGGTTGGGGGGGTACGAGTCGATACGGTAGGGGTTGAGTTGGCGGGTCACGACGCACGGTCCTTTCCCAGCCGGGCGTGCCAGGGTTAGCAATTCAGTGCCGGCCGGAGGTAGAAGACGAACCGCGGGTGGAGTGAATTACGCCTACACAACATTTTTTTGAAGTGCCTACTCACGTCCTGAACGGGCCTAAACCTTGATATCGTGTCCGAGTTCACGGAAACGGAGCACCCCATGTTCGGCCTCTTTAAGCGCGGATCCCGGCCCAAACCGCCGAACTATCTCGTTTGGCAAAGCAACGCCTCACGATGGGAAGGCATCTGGAAATCGATCGCAGGGCGGACCGGCGACGGCCGGCTGTTGTTTCTTGCCCATTTCGACGAGACGCTGGCCATGCTGCACGAGCTGCTTGAGCAAGATGGGCTCGTCGCCGAAACATTGACCCGGCCCTATCAGCCCAGCGACCTTTGCAAGCTGCCGCCGGGCATCTATGTCGCTCGTGCGTCGCGTCTGGAAAGGCAGGGGGACAACAAAGACACCACCAGCAACACGCCATTGAAGATCATCGCGGTCGAGCCGCACCTGATGCCCGAGCCGGACGCCAACCTGCGGGCGGCCTTGGACTCCATCCGGGGTGATGTGCTGTACGAGCATCATGCAAGCCTGGATGATCTGCCGATGCGGTTGTTTGCGGGCGGCCGAACGCTAGAGCTCCTCTCGAAAGCGGGCTTCAAAGAGGGCGATTGTTTAGACAGCGGGATGGTTAGCCGGGCGATCGCCCGTGCGCAGGGCAGGCTGTCAGAGACGCCCGGTCTGAATCGACGGTTTGCGAGCCTGGCCGAGTGGGAGGCGCAGTTCGAAGGAATCGACGGCCGCTAACCCGCGTGGACGGGTTGTTTGTCGTCGCTCATCCAGTCCGCCCGCCAGCCTTGGGCATAACGGTCCGCGTAGGCCTTGAGCAGGGACTTGATCTCGAAGACGGACAGGCCGGGGTGGGCCGAGAGCATGCGTGCGACCAGGCCGCTGACCAGCGGGGTGGCGTAGCTCGAGCCGGTGACCTTGCGGGTGCCGCCGTTCTGCCAGGCGACAACGCTGTCGACGCCCTGGGCGACGAACTCGACCATGTCGTTCTCGCGGTAGCGCAGCTCGGCGGGCTGCAGCGCGTCGTAGGTCACGCCGATCGAGGCACCAAAACTCGTCGGGTAGTCGCGCCCGTCCTGCTGGTAGCCCTTGGCGCAGATGCACGGCACGTGCTTGGCGTAGAGGTCATCGACGGCGTGTCCGATCCGCAAAGCGAGCGCAAGCCGCAGCGTCGACAGGCTCATGTTGACCACATCGACCTTTTGCTCGGCCACCCATTGCAACGCGGAGACCAGCGCCTCGCTGGAGCCTTCGCGTGTCTCGCTGAGCACGCGGATGCTGATCAGCTCGGCCTCGGGTGCGACACGACGGACCTGACCCGCCGCCGCGGTGCCGTGGCCGCATACATCCATCGGCTCGCAGGGCTCGATGTCGGCTCGGCCGTCTTCGGACAGCATCACGCCGTAGGACTCGGCAAGCTTGCCACCGACCCACGGGTGGTCGTGTTCGACGCCGGTATCGATGATCGCGACGCGCACGCCGCTGCCGTCGCTTCGGCTAAGCGAATCAAGGATGGGCTGCACTTCAAGCACGGCATCCTCCAATCGCATTGGCATTGCTCCCTCTCCCTTTTAGGGAGAGGGTTGGGCGTTGAATCAGCCACGGCTTGCGATAAGTAATGTCACGATCGGACACGCGACCCTCACCCCCCGCCCTCTCCCTAAAAGGGAGAGGGAGCCCAAGCCATCGCTCAACAACAAAATCAAGCACGGGCCAGCCCTCCCGCCAACTCGGCTAATCGTGCGGTGATCGCCTTGGCCGCTTCGAGGTAGCGTTGCAGGTCGTTGTTGGTGAAGCCCGATTCGTTGTTGGCGTTGATCGCGGTGACGACGCCGTACTCTTGATAGGCGTCCGACAACGGCACGGCCATCTGGCTGTGGGTGCTGGAGCCGACCTTCTCATCGACAGACGGGTCGTGCTGCGGGTCGTCGTTGAGCGCGTTGTTGATCGTTGGCTGCTGGAAGGACGCGACCAGCCCGACCACGCCGCGTGTGACCGGCTGCTGCGTATCAATCAGCTTGTCGCTGGTGGGTGAGCTGCACAGCGCGAACCGCAGCGCCTGGCCCGACGGGGTGAGCAGCAGGATCGAGCCCTCTTGCGCACCGACCGACATCACCGCATCGGCTAGCGCCTTGGCAAGCAGCTTGTCGTCCTTGGCGAGTTGGTAAATATCGGGGTTCATAGTGAAGTGACTGGGAGGGCCGGCCTCCCAAATCGTCCCACAAGGACGATGCCCCACGCCGCGCGTTACCGCGAACGGATCTTGCTGTGCTCCTCGTCCGTCAGCCGGTAGACCTCGACAGGCTCGGGGTACTGGTTGCGGTCTTGGATCACCTCGTCGGGCTCGCGGATCGTTTTTCCCCCGGCCAGCATGAGGCGCTTGTAGCACGTGCGTGTCACGCCGACGCCGAACCGCCGGCAGGTCTGACCGGTCACGACCCGGCTGGCGACGACGATCGCGTCGGATAGGTTGACCGACATCGGAGATACCCCCGCTTCGGTCGTTTCTCTCATCGGCATCTGCCAGACCTTGCCGACGTGCATCCCGGTGCGGAGGGACACGCTGACGCGGAAGCCGAGGTTTAAAAGCAGCGATTTGACGTCTTGTTCGAAGCGCTCGTGGACGGTGGTTGCGAAGTCGTAGATCGCCTTGGCGGGCTTCTTGCCGTGCGCCAGGGCGAGGAATCCGTCGCCCGCGTAGCCCTCGACGGTGACATCGGGGTGGTCGGCCGAGGCGTCGTTAAACAGGCGGAACAGCGCCAACCCCAGCCGTTTGAGCTTTTCCTCATCGCCGACGCATTGGTAGACGAGCTGGGAGTAGCCGGAGAGGTCTGCGAAGAGGATGCCGGTCTCGCCCAGGGCCTGGAGGTCGGGTTGGTTGGGGTCGTCTGCCACGCGGGACATAGTTTAGCTGCCGGGCTTGGGTTGGGGCGCGGTAACCGATCTGGTGTATGCAAAAGATCGGTTGTCGAGCCAACCGGCTAAACTGTTTAGACATGGATCAAGGCTTCCGCCGCGACTACCTGCTCCGCCTGCCGCTGCCGCTTGCGCAGCTCTATTCGCGTGCCCACAACGCCAAGGACACCCGCACCCGCCACGACAACTGCTTCTACATCTTCGAGTCGCTGATCAAGCTCGCGACCTGCCCGCTGATCGGCTCGTACCTCGACGACCTCCAACGCGGCAAGGACCATAGCGAAAGCGTCGACCGCGCGCTATCCCATCTCGCGCTGCCCTCGCTGGGCCAGTGGGTCGGCATGCTCCGCGAACTCTCCCGGCACTACGGCGAGTCCGAGACCACCCGCGGCCACCCGCTTCGGCCCGTCTGGCGACAGCTTAACCGCAAGCACTCCCTCGCCGAGTCGCCCGGCATCGTTGGGCTGTACCGCCGCATCAAGCACGGGCCCGACGGCAAGCTCTCGGCCGACACCAAGTGCAACCTCCTGGACCTCTTCGACCGCCTGGTCCGCTACCGCAACGACGTCGTTGGCCACGGCGGCCCGCGCTTCGACAACTTCTTCGACCAGGAGATGGGCCCGCTCATGTTCCCCGCGGCCAACGAGGTACTCGACGACCGCAACTTCGAACCGATGGGCCCGCCGGGCACGCGGCTGGTCTATATGACCGAGATGCGCATGGTCGGCGAGGGCACCTTCGAGGTCTCCCTCCGCGAGCTCATCGGCCTGCAGGGCGAACGCAGCGCGCCATTGACCTTCGACAGCGACCTGGCCGACGCGCTCGCGCCGCGGCACGGCTCGTTCCCCGGGCTCGCGCTGCTCTGGCCGGGCACCGCGGCGCCGATGCGCCTTGGCCCGATGATGCGTTTCCGTGAATCCGAGGTCGCCGACGAGGTCTTGCTGCTCAACCGCGACCGTGGCGGCCGGCAGGTCGAGTACCTCAGCTACACCACCGGGCGGACCGAACGCGACGCGGAGATGGCCGGGGCGATCGCGATGATCCTCACCGCCATCTCGGACCGCAAGATCACCGTCGACGACGTGCGCGACTTCGAGAAGCAGAGCCGAAGCGAGAGCGAATCCGTCGAGGGGCTCATCGGTGACAGCCGGCTCGGGCCCAACCGCGCGACGATGCTGGGGGATTATGAGCTGCTTGCAGAGCTTGGCCGTGGCGGGATGGGCGTGGTTTATCTGGCCCGGCAGGCCTCGCTGGGCCGGATCGTCGCGCTCAAGACGCTGCCAGGCGATTTGTCGAGTAACGATCGTGCGCTGGCACGCTTCCGCCGCGAGATGCGGGTGCTGGGCAACTGCGAGCACCCCAACATCGTCAAGCTGCTGGACTCGGGGACGCTCGCCGACGGGCAGATGTACTACACAATGGAGTACGTCCCCGGCGCGGACCTGGAGCAGGTGTGGAAGGAGCTGAGCAAGTCGTCCGCGGAGAGGGAGATCACAACGCTGCCTGGCTCGACGTTCTCTGCCGCGCTGGAGCAGGCCAGCATGGGCAAACGGGCCGACGTCAAGACGCGGTACAAGCGGACGATGAGCCCGGTGATCCGCCGCGCGGAGGACGAGGAGGAGCCCATCGATCTCCCGCCGCTGCCGCTGCCGGAACTGCCCGAAGGCTCCGGCCCGGTGCACGACCAAGAGCATTACGTCGCCCACGTTGTCGAGCTGATCCGTGATGCCGCGCGGGCCCTGCACACCGTCCACGAGCAGGGCGTCGTCCACCGCGACGTCAGCCCGGGCAACCTGATGCTCACGCCCGACGGCCAACGCATCGTCCTCATGGACTTCGGGCTGGCCAAGGGTGGCGACGCCTCGCAATCCGTCTCGATCGGCGCGGGCTTCATGGGCAAGCTCCGCTACGCCGCGCCCGAGCAGCTCGCCTCGGCGGTGCTCGACGTCGGCCCGTCCGCGGACGTGCGCGGGCTGGGCGTGACGCTCTGGGAGCTGATCACGCGCAAGCGTTTGTTCGGCGCGGCCGGCGACGAACGCGCCCTGGCCACGATGATCCACCAGAAGGACGTGCCGCGCCTCCGCGAGATCGACCCGGGTTTTGACCGCGACCTCGAGGCGATCGTCGCACGCGCGACCGAGCGCGAGATCGATAAGCGCATCCAGACGGCCGAGGAGCTGGCGGACTACCTGGACCTCTACCTCGCCGGCGAGGCGCTGCCGATCCGCCCGCCGACCAACAGCGAGCTGATCGGCCGCTGGGTGCGGAAACGCAAGGCGCTGGTCACCTCGGTGATCCTTGTCGTCTTGCTCCTCTCGGCCATGCTCGGCTGGTTCTACCACGAGTTGGACAAGAAGGCCGAGGAAGCCCTCGCCGCCCAACGCGCAGAGGTGGAAGCGCGCGAGCAGGCACAGCGGCAAGCCGACCGAACGCGCCAAGCGCTGGCCAATATCATCGAAACCATCACAAGGTCTGAAGAGTTCCGAGGGCAAGGCTTGTACGGGCCCCAGCGTGAGCTGCTCGTCCAGATTGTCAACGAGTGCCAAGCGCTTCTCAAAGAGATCGGCGACGACCCGGAACTGATGATCGACCTGGCATATGCGCTGCGCCTGCTTGCCGAGACGAACCTCGATATCTCCGAGAGCAGCCGGCCAAGCGGCGCAGCGGCCACTTCAAGCAGCATCGATGCCGTGACCATCGAGCAGGCCGAGCAGCAGTGCCGAGAGGCCCTGGTTCTGCTTAAACGCCTGCCTGACTCGTTCGTCGTTCGCTACGAGCAGGCGATGCTCCAGAAAGTGCTGGCACGCGTCTACGCCAATACCGATCGCCTTGTTTGGGGGCTGGAGGCGCTGGACAGCTCCATCAAGACGATCGACGTTTTTCTGAACGCCAGCGCGGCACCGCCCGTGCCGTACGAGGATTTGCTCGCGGCGCAGGCCGAGGCGCTGCGGCTCAAGGGCGAGCTGAACCTGTCGCTTGCGGACAGCGAAGAAGACCCCATGACCGTTGCGCAGCACCTGCAGAGCGCGCTGGGCGCATTCGCCACCGCCGAAACGATCCAGCTCGGCCAGTTCAAACGCAGCGACCCGGACCTCGTGCTGGCCAGTGAGCTGGCGCAGGTCAAGCTTAAGATCGCCGAGACTTTTGAACGCATGGGCTCGGGGGGGGACGCGTTTATCGTCTACAACAGCATCGTGACGACTGTGCTGAACCGCTTTAGTGTCGAGGCCGAGGACCCTGTCCGCCGGCTGACCACGCCGATGCGCGAGGTGCGCGCGATCGCGTTGCGGCGTATGGCGCCGGGGCTGAACATCAAGGACAAGCAGACGCACCTGGCCGAGTCGGTTGAGCTGCTCGAGGGCATCGCACGAGAGAACCCCGAGCGGCAGCGTTACAAGATCGAGCTTGCCAAGTCGCTGCTGGAACTTGCCCAGCACGACCCGCTCACCCAGAAGCAACGCACAAAAGACCCCGACCTGGTCACGCTGGACAGGTTCCAACGCGGCAAGGACTTCGTCAGGCTGATCGACCTGCTCGACACGCTGATCGAGAACAACCCCGAGGACAGCACGATCACCGAGCTGCGCAGCCGCGCCCAGACCGCGCTTGGGCAGTTTGACGGGGCGGATCTCGGGTCAGACCAATAACCGGTTGGGCTGTGCACGGCCTGCGCCGCCGTGATTTCGTGCCCGATACACGGCGTTTTTTGTGCCGCAAACGGGCTGATGCCGATCTCATCAGGTAATATGCCCGCGCGATACCCGTCCTTATGGATAGGTTTCCTGCGCTGATCCGAAACCCGATCGAAGCCTAAAGAGACACCCATGCAACCTACGCAACGACCGAGCCTGCCGCCGATTCTCCGCACCCTTGCCATGCTGTTGGCCGGGGCAGCTTTCCTGGCCGTTGCCGCGCCCGCGCTGGCGTCCGAGGCCGGCGGCTCTGACCGCAGTTGGGGCGCGTTCTTGGGGCGTACGCACGTCCTTGTTCTACACCTGCCGATCGGCCTGCTGATCGGCGCGTTCGCGATCGAGTTCTTTGGTCTGTTCAGGCGGTCCAAAGGCTTCGACATCGCCGCGGCGTGGCTGTTTTTGCTGGGTTTCCTCTCATCGATCATTGCTGTCTTCACGGGCCTACTACTGGGCACCGAGGTCGCGGGCAATGAGTCGCTCAACATCTTCAACCTTCTCTTCGCCGATGCCGAAGAAGGTGTCAGCGATACGCTTGGCCTGCACATGTGGTTGGGCGTAACGCTTATGGTGATCTCCGGCGTCGCCGCGGTGCTGAAGATCATGGCGGTGCGTCGACAGTGGGTTGATAAGGAGTCTTCTGTTCCCGCTCGTGGTGGTTGGCCGTTGGGCTTGGCCCGGGTCTCGCTGATCGGTGTGATGGCCGTGATGCCGCTGGTCGGGCACCTCGGCGGCAACATGACCAAGCAGCCAACCTACCTCTTTGAACGCGCACCCTTCGACGTGCCCGCGTCGTTGGTCTACTGGCCCGAGCAACCGCCTGAAGTTCAAGTCGTCAAAGGCAAGGATGGAGAAGAGTTCAAACCCGACGGCTCGGTCGCGGCCTGGGTCAACGTTGTCCAGCCCGCGCTGGACAACGCCTGCGTCAAGTGCCACGGGCCATCGAAGCAGAAGGCCGACATACGGCTGGACACGTTGAAGTACGCGGTGGAGAGCGACGGCGTCGAGTACGCGGTCATCACGGAAGAGGATGCCCAGTTCAGCGCCCTCTACACCGTGATCACGCTGCCCAAGTCGCACGAGATGTTCATGCCGCCGGACCCGAAGGACGCGTTTGACTACGAGTTGGTCGAGTTCATCGGTGAGTGGATCCAGAACTACGACGGCCGGCTCGAAGACCCGCAGCCCGTCCGGGCCGAGGCGGGCGATGACGGCACCCCGGAAGGGCCCAAGCCGGTGATCGACCCCGCGGCGCTCGGCGCGATCACCGCCGCCGGCGGCAATGCGCAGTCGCTCTCGCAGGAAGAAAACCCCGACGAGCTCACCGTCAAGTTCGCCTACCTCAAGGAGCTGGACCCGGCGGTCGTCGCCAAGCTCGAGAGCGGGGCGGACAAGATCGCCTGGCTCACCTTCGAGGGTTCAAGCTTCGGCGATGACGCGGCCAAGGCGCTGCCCGACATGCCCAAGCTCACCAAGCTGAACCTCAAGGACAGCGCGATCACCGACGCCGGCCTGCCCGAGCTGCCCGAGCTGCCCGCGGTTACCTGGTTGAACCTGTTTGGCACCGAGGTCTCCGACGCGGGGCTGGACGCGCTCAAGAAATACGGCACGCTTGAGAAGCTCTACCTCACCGGCACGAAGGTCACCGCCGAGGGCGTCGAGGCGCTCCGAGAAGCGATGCCCGGCACCGAGATTTTCTCTGACCACGACGGCCAGTTCCAGTTCAACCCCGTGACGCCCGAGGTCACGCCCGGCGACCCGGCCAAGGACGACAAGGCGGCGACCGAACAAGCCGCCAAGCCCGTCAACGACAAGTGCCCGGTCAGCGGCGCACCGGTCAAGGCGGGCTTCGTCAGCACCTTCGAGGGCAAGGCCGTGGG
>JAHQVV010000192.1 GCA_019634195.1 Phycisphaeraceae bacterium
CCGCCGGCCATGACGTCTTCGTACACGCGGGTGTGCAGGTCGGTGAAGCCCGCAGACATGTCGATCTCCTCGCCGTCGGCGGTGATCGACCGGAAGGCGTGGCCGCCGTTGGCCTTGATGCTGTCGGGCAAGTCGTCGGCGTCGATCGATAAGAACCAGCGCACGGATGCGCGTTCCAGTTCCAGCGACCCGGCCATGCGTCGCGCGTCGCGCAGGTGCATCGCGGTGGACTCGGGCTTGCCGTACAGCCACATGAGCATGTCGAAGAAGTGGATGCCGATGTTCATCGCAACCCCCCCGGAGCGCTGCGGGTCGCCCTTCCATGAGGTGTTGTACCACTGTCCGCGGCGGGTGATGTACGCCAGGTCCACCTGGTGCTTCTTGCCGGCCGGCTCGGCGTCGAGCTTTGCCTTGAGCTCTTTGA
This sequence comes from Phycisphaeraceae bacterium, assembly GCA_019634195.1. Classification (GTDB taxonomy): domain Bacteria; phylum Planctomycetota; class Phycisphaerae; order Phycisphaerales; family Phycisphaeraceae; genus JAHQVV01. Next base: position 425 of record JAHQVV010000192.1, read on the forward strand.
GCTGCTCGTGCAGGCGCAGCTGCAGCACGGTGTAGACGCGCTTGGCGTGGTCGTCTTCGAGCGCTTCAAGCTGGTCCAGGTTCCACGGGTTGATCACCAGCGGCTTCTCACAGATCGCGTGCGCCCCGACGCGCATTGCCAGGCGGACGTGCGCATCGTGCAGGTAGTTGGGCGAGCAGACGGTGACGTAGTCAACCTGGTTGCCCTCGGCTTCTCGTCGGAGTTTTTCGAGGTGCCGGTCGAAGCGTTCGATCTCGGTGAAGAAGCGGGCGGCGGGGAAGTGTGAATCGAGGACGCCGACCGAGTCGTGCGGGTCCATCGCGGCGACGAGATGGTTGCCCGTGTCCTTGATCGCTTTCATATGTCGGGGTGCGACGAAGCCGGCGGCTCCGACGAGTGCGAAATTGGCCATAGATCACGGGTCCTGCTGCGAGGCGAGTAACCGCCGAGTTTAGCAGATTTGGCCCGCCCGCTATACTGCCGAGCCGTTCCACGAAAGGGACCCCACATGAACGCTACGGTCAAAGTTGAAGTCGGTGCCGGCGAGTTGATCGACAAGATCACGATCCTGCAGATCAAGTCCGACCGCATCACCGACGAGGCGAAGCTGGTCAACATCCGCCACGAGCTGGATGTCCTGACCAAGACGCGCGACGAGCAGATGCAGGACACCGAGGAGCTCGCCAAGCTCTCGGCCGAGCTCAAAACGATCAACGAGGCGATCTGGGAGATCGAGGACGACATCCGCGAGTGCGAGTCACGCAAGGACTTCGGCGAGAAGTTCATCGAGCTGGCCCGCGGGGTGTATCACACCAACGACAAGCGCGCCGCGGTCAAGAAGCAGATCAACCTGCTTACCGGCTCGGACATCATCGAAGAGAAGTCGTACACGGATTACACTTAGTCAGCCAGGTCTTTGAGGTCCTGTATCGCCTTCTCGAACACGTCATCGACCGGCAGCGTGTTGAGGTCTTGTGTCTGCAGGACGGACCAGACGGTGTCGAAGCCCGAGTGGTGCGCGAAGGTCGCCTTACCGAAGAGCCCCAGGCCCGGTGCGCCGCAGCGCGCGGCGATGTGGCTCGGCCCGGTGTCGTTACCGATGGCGTAGTGGGCTTTGCACGCGACGCCCGCGAGCTCGAAGTAGGTCAGGGGTTTCTCGCTGCCGTCGTCCTGTTTGCGCATGAGCATTGTGGCGGGGAGTTTCGCGCACAGCTCCAACTCTTCCGGCCCCGGCACGGTGACGCAGGTGTAGCCCGCGGCTTGGAGTTTGTCTGCCAGCTCGCCGTAGTGCGGCCAGCGGCGGTCGGGGTTCTTCATCGAGCTGCCGGGCACGAGCAGGACATAGCGATCCGGCACGTTCAGTTGGGCCAGCACGTCGTCGACCGGGTCGGCCATCCAGCTGACGTCCGGCTTGAGCGTGTGGAGCGGCTCGACCCCGCCGGTCTTGATCCGGTTTGCGAAGTTGTGTAGGGAGCGCGGCTCGGCCTTGCCGTCGACCATGACCCGGTGCGACGCGCCCCGGCCGGTGCCGACCCATTCGATCGGCTCGAGGAACGGGCGGAGGTAGCGGGTCTTGTTGTCCTGCAGGTCGTAGACGCGGTCGATCTTCAACGCGCGGAGCTGCTTGATGGTCGGGGTCGATTGCCAGAAGCGTTGGAGCTTGGGGCGGGGCGCGACGATGACGTGGTCGATGTCGGGGTTGCGCTTGAGCACCTTGGCGAAGAGGTTGCCGCCGGTGAGGAAGTGGATCGTGGCGTTGGGGTAGGCCAGGCGGATATCGCGCACCGCGCCGGACGTGAGTATGATGTCGCCCATCGCGCCGAGCCGGATGATCAGGATGTTCTTGGGCGTGTCGGCCATGATTGATGCACGGCCGGTGTGGGTCACCGGCAGGGCCGCGAGTATACGCAACGGCTCGGACCAGAGCACCCAAGGCGATGAACCAGCCACCACCCAAGCCGAACGATATGAGCGATGCCCACCGGATCGTCGTCAAGTTCGTCCTCAAAAACCCGATCCGGGATGAGACCCCCTGGCGTCGCCAGCTGCCCGACGCGGTACCTCGTATGGGGCGATGCGATTTCACGTTTGATCCCGACGCCATGCAATACGACTGGCTGGTGGTGTATGACGAGTTGCCGCCGGGGGGTGAGGTTCTCGCCTGCCCACAAGCGCACACGCTCTTGGTCACGGTCGAGCCCTCGTCCATCAAGGTCTACGGCAACCGGTACCTGCAACAGTTTGGCGCGGTCCTGACCAGCCACGAGCCATGGGCGATGCGGCACCCCAACCTCATCCGCCACATGCCGTGCCTGCACTGGTTTTATGGCCGGCCGACTACCGCGAAAACCAAGACGATTCGTTACGGCGAACTGGCATCGATGCCGCCGCCAGAGAAAGACCTGCTGGTCTCTGCCGCCTGCTCCAACAAACGGATGGGGCACACGCTTCACCGGGCGCGGTTCGACTTTGTGCAGGCGGTCAAGGCCGAGCTGCCTGAGATGGACGTGTTTGGCCACGGCGTGCGCCCAATCAACGACAAGGCCGAGTCGCTGGACCGCTACCGCTACCACCTCGCCCTTGAGAACCATTGGGCGCCGCACCACATCACCGAGAAGCTGACGGATGCGTACCTCGGCGGGTCGCTGCCGTTCTACTTCGGTGCGCCCAACGCGGCGGATTATTTCCCCGAAGACAGCTTCATCGCGATCGACATCCGCAAGCCCGCCGAGTCGATCGCGATCATCCAGAAGGCCATTGCGGATAACGAATTCGAGAAACGGCAGGACGCGCTGGCCGAGGCGAAGCGGCGCGTGCTAGGCGAGCACAATTTGTTTGTCGTGCTGGCCCGTGAGATCGAGCGGCTGGACACCGGCGAGCGCGGCAGCGAAGGCGCGAAGCTCGTCAACCGCCGGGTGTTCCGTAAGCGCAACCCGGTCGGAGCGGTGGGGTACCTGGTCGAACGCTACACCGTGCAGGCGAGGACGCGCCGCGCGATGCGGCTCTAGTGTTTTCACCACATGTGCAGCGCCCCCTTCAAGCCATCTATCACATGTCGCACGGTACGCTGCGCGCCGCCCGCTGCACGAAAGGCAGATTGCTTAATCATCCCGCCGCTTAGATTGGCTCTTGTCCGCGTCGACCATCATCGTGACGAGCTGCTGCAGGTTGACCGAGGGCCCCCAGCCCAAGAGGTCTTTGGCACGCTGCGCGTTGCCGACCAGGCGCGTCGGTTCGGCTGGGCGGAAGTAGCGCGGGTCGATCTTCACGTGCGGCTGCCAGTCGTCGATCCCCGCATGAGCGAAGGCGATCTCGAGGAAACGCTTGAGCGGGGTGAGCGTGCCGGTCGCCACGATGTAGTCTTTAGGTTCTTCGTGCTGCATGGCCAGCCACATGGCCTTGACGTAGTCGCCGGCGAAGCCCCAGTCGCGCTCAACCTCCAAGTTGCCGAGCGAGACGTGGTCCTGCTTGCCTGCCGCGATGCGCGCGACCGCGTTGGTGATCTTGCGGGTGACGAAGGACTTGCTGCGGCGGGGTGATTCGTGGTTGTAGGCGATCGCGTTGCAACAGAAAAGGCCGAAGGAATCGCGGTAGATGCGGGTGGTCTGCACGGCGAAGGCCTTGGCGACGCCGTACGGGTTCACCGGGTTCATCTTCGTGTCTTCGTCCTGCGGAGCGTCGTCGGGGTGGCCGAAGATCTCGGACGAGCCGACGTTGAGGAACTTCGGGGCCGGGTCCATGTCGCGCAGTAGCTCGAGCAGGCGGAGCGTGCCCATCGCGGTGAACTCGCAGGTGGACTCGGGGATCTCGAAGCTCGCGCCGACGTGGCTCTGGCCGGCGAGGTGGTAGACCTCGTCGGGGTGGATCTTGAAGATGATGCGGCGGATGGAGGTCGCGTCGTCGAGATCGGCGTAGTGCAGGAACAGCCGGGTGCCGTAGACCTCGGGGTCGAGCGTGAGGTGGTCGAGGCGAGGCCGGGCGGTGATCGACGAGCGGCGGATGATGCCGTGGACGGTGTAGCCCTTCTCGATGAGCATCTCGGTGAGGTACGAGCCGTCCTGACCGGTGATGCCGGTGATGATCGCGGATTTGCTGTTAGGTGGATCGGTCATCGTGATGGGCTCGATCTTACTGCTTTGAGCGGCGGGCGATGTAATCGAGCGTGATGAGTTCGTAGCTCGCGGTGCGCAGGCCAAAGGTCTTGGTTTCGGCTAGGGCGGTATCGAGTTCGACGCCCTCGTCCAACACGCGGTATGCCAGCCAGCCCGCGCCGACGCGGTTGGCCGATCCGCAGTGGAACAGCATCGGCCGCTCGGCGTCGCGCAGCACCTGACGCATCGCGTCGAGTTTGTCGTCCGTCAGTTCAGCTGCGCCGCTCCAGGGCAGGTGTACGTAGGCCATGCCCTGCGCTTCGACGAGTGCGGCGGCGTCGAGGCCCGGCGTCTCTTTGTCGTGCCGGATGCTCAGGACCGTCTTGATCCCAAGTTCTTTGATCAGCGGGTAGTCGCCGGGCGTCGGCGCGCCGGCGAGGTACAGACCGCCGACGCGGTGCATGTTCTTGATGTTGCCGCAGGTTGTCGGCTCGACGGAAGCGGGCGGGCTTGGGTGCGTTGTGGAGACGCAGCCGCCCAGGACAAGCACGGCCAGCAGCAACGGTAGAAAAGCGGTGTGTTTCATGCCGATGGTTATACGAAAAAACCCGCTCGCGGGAGCGGGTTGGTTCGTTGAAGTTGGCCCACTAGGACTTGAACCTAGACTGACAGAATCAGAATCTGTAGTGCTGCCGATTACACCATGGGCCAATGGGTGCTGAACGAATTATGCTAGATCGCTCGGCCTGGGAGGTCAATCATCGGCTCGGGCGATGGGGGTTCTTGAGGTTCTCTAGCCGGTAGGACAGGCATTCCTGCCTGTCGATTGGCCGTAGGCCAAATGGTACTTGGGATGCGGCTTCGCCGAACTGACAGGCAGGAATGCCTGTCCTATCCAAGAAGTGGGGGTTTAACCCGGTAGCGGGCAGGCGTGGAACGCATCGATCACGGCCTTGGGGTCATCGGCCCCGAAGAGCGCCGAGGCGGTGACCATCGTGTCGACGCCCGCCGCCACGGCCAGCGGCGCGGTCTGCGGGTTCAGTCCGCCGTCCATCTCGATGCGGGTGTTGGCGTCGACGCGCTCTTTGACCCAGCGGGCTTTGTCGAGGACCTCGGGCATGAACGACTGGCCCGAGAAGCCGGGGTTGACGGACATCACGAGCACCAGGTCCACCGCGTCGAGGTACGGCTCGAGCGTCTGTACATCCGTCGGCGGGTTGACCACGATCCCGGCGGTCATGCCGAGGTCGTGGATGTGCTGAATCAACGCGTGGCCATCGATCCCGCTATCGCGGACCGTGCCGCACACCTCGACATGGAATGCGAAGTTGCTTGCCCCCGCCTTGGCGAAGGCTTGCACGTAGTGCCCAGGGTCTTGCACCATCAGGTGCACATCCAGGTTCACGCCCGGCAGGTGCTTGCGGACGCCCCTGATCATGTCCACGCCCATCGTGAGGTTGGGCGCGAAGTGCCCGTCCATCACGTCCACGTGCAAGAGGTCCGCGCCCAGGTCCAGCACGCGCTGGCAGTCGGCGGCCATGTCGCCGAAGTCGGCGGACAGGATCGACGCCGCTACGAGTGGGTGCGTCGGCGGGGTGCGGAGGTCCAGTGGTTGCGGCTGTGTTGTCATGTCGTCTCACTCAATTCGTGGTGTCGTGGCTTAGCCGCCCGAGGTCGCGTGGCCTTCTTCGTAGGGCTGGATCGTGACCCAGCCGGTGCCCTCGAACTGCATCTGGTACGACTCGCCGCTGGTCCGCCCGATGAATGTCCGAAGGGACACGTCCTTCTTGAACTTCGGCTCCAGGCTGCCCGACCACATGACGGTTGCCTGCGGGTCGGTGAAGACCGGCTCGCCCGGCAGGACCGCCAGCGTCATCGGGTCGAAGTGCGTCGTGACCGCGAGCATGCCCGAGCCCTTGATCTGCACGTTGAACAGGCCCCCGGCCGCGAACGCCGCGATCGACTTGACCATCTTGATCTTGTAGTCCAGCGCCGGCTCGAACGCGAGCAGGTCGCTGCCGTTGACCACCACCTCCTCGTTGTCCAGGTTGAGGATGGAGATCTTCTTGCCCGCGTCGGCGAGGTAGAGCTTGCCCTGCCCCTCGGCCTTGGTCAGGCTCGCACCCTCGCCCGACACCGCTTTCTTCAAGAGTGTGCCCAGGCCCTGCTCCAGGAAGCCCTCGCGGGTGAACTTGATCCCGCCCTGGTACGCGACCATCGAGCCCATCTTTGTCCAGATGTTGCCATTGAGATTGACCTCCAGCAGCCGCTCGGTCTCCATCTCAAACAGGCCCTGGTTGCGGTCACGCTCGGCGGTGGACGCGACGAAATCGTCAACGGTGTAGCGGTTGTCATGGTCGGTCATCGGGTGCCTCGTGGGTTCAGGTTTGCCCTGCTTATCATACCGATCGCCCATGAAGCGACGCGGCCTGGCCGCGCGTGGTGATTTTGCTGGGGTGTTGCGTGGCAAGCCGCGGCGCTTCATGGGCTTCAACGATATTTGCTAACCTATCGCGTTCGTATCGCCCCCAAGCCTGTAAAGCCCCGCCCATGCGCACCGCCGTCATCTCCGACATCCACGCCAACCTCGACGCGCTCAACGTCGTCCTCGCCGACATCGAAGCGCGCGGCGCCGAGCGCATCATCTGCCTGGGCGACATCATCGGCTACGGCCCCAACCCGCTGGAGTGCTTGGACCTGGTGATGGATAAGTGCGACTTCGCCATGATGGGCAACCACGATTTCGCCGTCCTCTACGAGCCGACGAGCTTCAACACCACCGCCGAGCAGGCCGCGTTCTGGACCCGCAAGCAGTTCGAGCAGGAGCCCGACCCCGAGCTGCGTAAACAGCGCTACGAGTTCCTCGGCAACCTGCTGGTCCGCAAGTGGGAAGAGGGCAGCCTGTACGTCCACGCCTCGCCGCGCCGCCCGATCAACGAGTACATCTTCCCCGACGATGTGATCAGCGCCCCCAACAAGATGAGCTCGATCTTCGATCGCATCGAGGAGCGCTGCTTCGTCGGGCACACGCACGTGACCGGGATCTTCACCAACGAGCCGGACTTCTACCCCCCGGCCGACCTGGGCGAGTCCTACAAGTGGGGCAGCGACGAGAAAGTCGTCGTCAACCCCGGGTCTGTCGGCCAACCCCGCGACCGCGACCCCCGCGCGTCGTATGCGCTGATGGACGACGAGCAGATCGAGTTCGTCCGGCTGGAGTACGACATCCCGGCCGTGGTCGAGAAGGTCAAAGCGATCGACGACCTGAGTGACTTCTTGGGGCAGCGCTTGCTTGAGGGGCGATAGGCGATCCGGTTTTTAACCACAGATTTCACGGGCCGCGCAGATTCAAGACAAAGCAAGCCACAAAGCGATTGATATCTTGCTTCGTGCTCTTTGTGGCTCAAAATCTACGTAACCTGTGGCTAAACAAGGTCAGAATGATTCCGCCGCCTCTTCCACCTCGTCGTACATCGGGAAGACCGAGTCGAGGCGGGTCACCTTGAAGAGGAACGCGACGTTTTCCTGGCAGCCGGCCAGGGCGATCTGGCCGCGCTGGTGCTCGATGTCTTGCAGCAGCTGGACGAGCGATCCGATGCACGCGCTGGCGAGGAACTCGACTTCGGCGAGGTCGAAGATGAAGTTCTGCGCGTTGTCGCAGCGCATCTTGTCCATGCACGACTCGACCAGGTCCTGCATCTCGTTATAGGCGAGCTCCGCCTGGTGGATGTGCGCGGTGACGATCGACCCGGCTTGTTCGATATCAATCGTGTCAGGCAGCATCGCGCGTTCCTTGAGTGGTTTCCCCGGAAAACCTGCCGGGTGGTATGGGGGTTATCGGTTGGAATGGTGCGCGACTTTGGGGAGCCAGCGTTGCGGATGAGGGGTTAGCTTGCCCAGACGCTACAGATGATTCGATTTCTACCACAGAGAACACAGGGGGCTACAGAGCAAGGCACTGGATTGGGCATGCCTCCCTCTGTGTTCTCTGTGGCGAAATGGCTTGGTCATCCCGTCACCCCGCGAAGTACAGCCCGCTGACTTCGGCTTCGACCATCTCGCCTTCGACGGGGACGGCGACCTTGGTACCCGGTTTGTGCCGGCCCCACTTCATGACGGCGAAGGCCAGGCCCGCTCGGCCGAGCAGGGGGGAGAGGGTGGAGCTGGTGATGCCGCCGACCTGGCCGCCGCGCGGGGCCTTGGCGCGTTTGTCTTCGTCGTGTTCGAAGACCTGGCTGCCGGCAATAGGAAGCGCGTTGGCGGGCAGCTTGAGCCCGACGAGCAGGCGCTTGGGGTGGCTGAGGTTGTGCATGCGCGCGACGGCTTCCTGCCCGAGCCAGCAGCCCTTGGTCAGCGACACGGCGTCTTCGAATGCGTCTTCGCCTGCCTCGGCGGGGAGCGAGTCGGGGCCGAAGTCGATGTGGTAGATCGCCTGGCCGGACTCGATCCGCGCGGTGTTGTAGGCCGACCACCCGACGGGTCGGCCGCGTAGCGAGTCGCGGCGGCGCTCGCCGAAGTCGGCGTCTACTTCGGCGTTCGCTTCATAGCCCGCCGCATCAAGGAGTTGTTGATGGATCGCCTCGGCGTGATCGCTTGGGACAAACAGACGAAGCCCGAGCGTTTGGCCCAGGTCGCGTCGGCAGACGGAGACGAGTGCATCATCGATCTTCACGACGTGCGTGGTGCCCGCCATTGAAACGATGTCGTCGGTGCTCATGCTGCCCACGGTGTGCGTCGCGATCTTAGCGAGCAGCTGCGCGGAAGCCGGGCCGAGCAGAGCAAGGGTTGTTCTGCTCTCGCTGATCTCTTCAAGTGTCACATCCTCGGCGAACAGCCGGCTGCCGAGCAGCTTAATCACCTTGCCGATGTCAAAGCGGTCGAGTTCGAGCCAGGTCGATGCGTCGCCGAGGTGGAGGAACGCGTCGGCGAGGACGTGCCCTTCTGCGTCCAGGAGGAAGGTACGCCTCGTCTGCCCGCCGGTCATCGTGTTGATGTCCTGCGAGAGCATATTGTGCAAAAAAGGCTTGGTGTCTTCGCCGGTGAGCTTGATCAGGCCGGCCTGCGGGAGGTGCAGGACGCCGACGTGCCGGCGGATCGCGGCGTACTCGGCTTCGAAGCGGCCGAAGCTGTCGGCGAGCACAACGGGTGAGTCTTCTGGGCCGTAGCCGATCATCTCGGCGCCGAGTTGTTCGAGGTGTGCTTGCATATAGACTGACATGATAGGTCTGCGACCGCCGCGTGAGTCGCTTATCATGCCCGATTCAACCAGAAGCACCCCCGGAATTAATCATGGCTAAGAAAACCATTGCAGAACTCGATGTCGCCGGCAAAAAAGTCCTCATGCGCGTGGACTTCAACGTCCCCTTAAAAGATGGCGTAATCACGGACGATCGGCGGATCGTCATGGCGCTGCCGACGATTCAACACGTGCTCGACGGCGGCGGCAGCGTCGTGCTGATGGCGCATTTAGGCCGGCCCAAGGGCGAGCCGAAGCCTGAGTTCTCGCTCAAGCCCGCGGCGGACCGGCTCGGCGAGCTGCTCGGCGCGGGCGTCGTGCTTATGGCTACAGATACCGATGGCGACGACGCGCACGCCAAGGCCGACGATTTGCAGCCGGGGCAGGTGCTCGTGCTTGAGAACGTCCGCTTCAACGCCGGCGAGAAAATGGGCGATGACGAGAACTACAACCAGACGCTCGCGTCGTTCGGGGACGTCTACTGCAACAACGCGTTTGGCACGTGCCACCGCACCGAGGCGTCGATGTATGCGGTGCCTAAGGCGATGAAAGAGGTCGGCAAGCCCGCGGTCGTCGGTTTCCTCGTCGAGAAGGAAATCCAGTACCTCACCGACACGATCAGCAACCCGGACCGCCCGTTCGTCGCGATCCTCGGCGGGGCGAAGGTGTCGGACAAGATCAACGTGATCGACAACCTGCTGGGCGTCTGCGATAAGGTGCTCATCGGCGGGGCGATGGCGTACACGTTCTCACTCGCGCAGGGCGGCAGGGTCGGCGGCTCGCTGGTTGAGAAGGACAAGGCCGAGCTCGCTAAGCAACTGATCGAGAAGGGCGGCGACAAGCTGGTCTTGCCGGTCGACACGCACTGCGGCGACGACTTCAACAGCGATTGCAACAAGCAGGTCGTCAAGGCCGGCGAGATCGCGGACGGGTTCGAGGGCCTGGATATTGGTCCCGAGACGGCCAAGCAGTACGCCGGGATCGTCAGGGGCGCGAAGACGGTGGTGTGGAACGGCCCGATGGGCGTGTTCGAGATGCCGCCGTTTGATGAGGGGACCAAGGCCGTCGCTCAGGCGATCGCGGACAGCGAGGGCACGTCGATTATCGGCGGCGGCGACTCGGCCGCGGCGATTGAGCAACTCGGTTTTGCCGACCAGGTGACGCATGTCTCGACCGGCGGCGGGGCGTCGCTGGAGATGCTTGAGGGCAAGAGTTTCGCGAGCGTAGACCTGCTGGACGACAAGTAAGCCTGTCCCACCGAGAATGCGCGACAAACCTCGCCGCTTCATCATTTTCGGTGCTACAGTTGTGGCATGAAACGAACCCTGCTTACCATCGGTCTGATTGTCTTTACATCCATCGCGCACGGGGCTGATGCCCAGTCCGGCCCGGGCATGATGCTCGTGCCTTGGGCGGGCGATCAACAGGCGCAGGTCAAGGCCGACGCCTTCTACACCCCGACCGAGGCGGATGTCACCGGCGCGGATGTGGATCTTTCGATCTTCACATCCACCGGCCGGTTCCGTTTAGACCCGGACGCGTCGTACAACCCCACGATCGGCTACGAGTTCGTGCAGTACGAGATCGGCTCGTCCGACGCGGCGCTGCCCGACGACCTGACCGACGTCTCCATCGCCTTCGGCGGCGGCTTCGGCAATGTCGACCTCGGCGAAACGTTTGGCCAGTGGCAGATGGGCTACACGCTTGGGCTGGGCTACGCGGGCGTCACGCCGTTTAATGACGGCGACGCGTACTACGGCAAGGCCGACCTCTTCGCGGTCAAAGCCATCGATCGCGACACGCGCTGGCTCGTCGGCATCAACTACGACGGCAACCGCAGCTTCATGCCCGACGTCCCGCTGCCCGCTGTGACCTACTTCAGCCGGCTTAACGAGACCACGACCTACGCGATCGGTCTGCCTTTTAGCCAACTGACCTGGGCGCCCGACGAGTTCTGGACCGTCGACATCCGCTCGGCGTTTTTCTTCAATTTCAACGGCACGGTGAGCTATCAGGCCAGCGAAGACCTCAAGCTCTTCGCATCGTACACCCGCCGAAACGACGCGTTCACGCTGCCCACCGGCTTCGCGAACCGTCGGCTGCTGTTCAGCCAGGACCGCGCCGAGGTGGGTCTGTCTTACGACCTGGGTGAGAACCTCGTGCTGACCGTCGCCGGCGGCTACGCACTCAACCAGGAGTTTGATGTGGGCTTTGACAGCCGTGACCCGGGCGGCCTGCGGGACCTAGATGATTCGGGTTACATCCGCGGCGGCATCGAGATTCGTTTCTAGCCCGATCGCCATTTTTGTTATTCAAACGGTGTATGTTCTGTTTAGATTCTTCTTTTATTTCTTGTATTTTTGCTCGTTTGGCTTTCAGCCGATGAAATGAATCGGTAACTTGTACGTTGGCCAAGTACTTCGCGGCCCGGCCAGCCGATCGACGAGATGCCCCCCCCATGGTTTTGCTCGCACAACTCGACGCGACGACGCCAAGCAACTGGTGGTGGTTCACGCTCACCAGTGGCCCGGCGCTGTGGCTGATGGGGTTCGCGGTGTTGTGTTTGGGCGTCCTGCTGTACTTGGGCCTGCGGCTGCGGGCGGTGTCGGCCGGCGTGCGCAAGGCGCCGGTGAAGCAGCGGCTGTCTGACGACTCGGGCGTCGCGATGATCGAGTTCGTGTTGGTCACGCCGATCCTGTTGATCGTCACGCTGTTGTTGATCCAGACGATGCTGGTGTTCACGGGTTTGTTCTATGTGCAGTACTCGGCGTTCGCCGCGGCGCGCACGGCGATTGTGCAGATCCCCACCGTGTCGACCGAGCCGACCAATGAACTCATGCCTTCCGAGGGCTCGGACAAGTTCGACGCGATCCGTTCGGCGGCGGTGCTCGGGGTGCTCCCGGTCAGCGGGCGCGAGAGCGGGTCGAGCGTCGCCAGCAGCACGCTGGTGTCCGGCATCGGCCAGGTGTTCGCGGCACAAGGCCGCAGCGAACCTAACTGGGTCAACGAGCTGTTGGGCCAACGCCTCAACTACGCGATCAACCACACCGAGGTCGCCTTGCAGCGCGTCTACTCCGGCGAGAACGCCGGGTCGGTCAACTTCGAGCCCGTCGATAGCTACACGCTGTTCTCGCCTAAGGAAGCGATCTCCGTTGTGGTCCGCCACGAGTTCGCGTTGACCGTGCCGCTGGCCAGCCGGGTGTTCTCGGCGGTGGGCGAGTCGGGCACGTATTCACCGGCCGGCCGCAGCGGCGACAGCCCCGGCCCACCCGGGCAGTGGACGGTGATCGAGTCCCGCGCGATCCTGACCAACGAGGGCATCGACCGCCGCCTGCCCGAAGCCCCAGAAGTCCCCCGTCGTTAAGACAACCGTTATGAAGACCGCGCCCACCAACCCGCCCGCCCGCCGCAAGCGCCTGGCCCGCCGCTCGCCCAAGAGCCGCGGCGCGGTGATGGTGCTTGCGCTGCTCGGCGGGTTCATGATCGTGGGGATGATCGGCTACGTCTTTAACACCGGCCGGCACGCCCAGCTCCGCCAGCAGACCCAGTCCGCCGCCGACGCCACCGCGATCTCCGGTGCCGGCTACGTCGCCCGGTCGTTCAACACCGTCGCGATGAATAACGTCGAGATCTCTCGGCTGATCGCGGTCGTCCAGTTGCTCGATGCGGTCCCACTCGCAACCGAATACACGCTGCTGGACGTCCGCGCAACGCTGGAAACCGTCGAGGACCAGCTCGGGACCGGCACGGGCGACTTGCTCGGCGACCAGACCCTGGACGAGATCCGCGACGACCTGATCGATCAGGAACGCCAGCTCGTTGACATGGACGAGTTCTTCAACCGCGGCAGCTACGACGTCCGCGAGATGACGTTCTACGACAGCGAGTTCGGCCGGGGCGAGCTGTGGAAGGCGATGGAGTCGCTCGACGAGATCAGCACCGCCACCATGGAGCAGCTCGACGAGCTGACGCAGGTCACCGCGATCGACGCGGGCCGACGCAACATGGTCCGGCATGGCGGCGAGACCCTCGCGGCGGTCGCGCCCTTTGACCGCGGGATCGTCTGGCAGCGCTACGAGTTCGACGACTTCCGCAACCCCGTGGTCCGCGGCCGGCTGCCGGTCTGGGTCGATGACGAGGTCACCAACCGCGGGCCCTACGACACGATCTTCGGCTGGCGCTCGACGCAGCGCGAGTCCATCGAGATCCCCAACCCCGACTACAGCCCCAATACCGACCGCGAGCGCGCCGGCTCACGCTGGTCCGGCGGCACCGGCCGAGGCGGCAGCCCCACCATCACCGTCGGCTCGACCCTCACCGGCTACACGACCTACGGCACGTGGCGGGCTATCGGCGATATCCTCCGCAGCCGCGTTGATGCCCCCGAGGTCCTCTACAACAGCCAGTTCGTTACCCGCGTTAATCGCATGGGCGGCAACAAGCTCAACTACCTCTGGCCCGGCTCGGCAAGGACCTGGGTCTTCCTCGACCCGCAGTGGATCACCAACTACGAGCAGGCCGAGAGCATCATCGACGCCGGCACCCCGCGCGTCGCCTACACCCAGTTCATCCGCATGGACTACCAGCAGCAGTTCATCAACGGCCAGCCCACGGGCCCGGAGACGATGGTCGACTGGAACATCCTGCGCCCGCGCGGCGGCTGGCGCAACGTCCCCGGCGCAACCAAGACCCGCGACCACGTCTGGGAGGACGACGCCGCCATCGAGTGGGAGACCTCCCGCACCGATGCCAATGGCAACGAGGTGACCGACACCAACCGCCTGCAGTACCGCTGGATCTATGTCTGGGCGGGGATCAACGTTGGCCCGGAGATCATCATCCGCGACCCCAACAACTTTGATAGCCGGACTGATCTGCCCGCCCCGACGGACTTCGACCACAGCGCGATGGAGAGGCCCGTCGATGGCGCGCTAGGCGTCCCCGGCAGCCCGTTCGCGTTCCTGGGCCTGTCCAAGCAGCCCAATAACGCGCCGATGTGGGACCAACTCTTCAACACCAGCGCGTACGACGGCCACGCCGGCATCGCCCAGGCCAGCGTCTTCAACAACCACTCGTGGGACCTGTGGACGCAGATGTGGCACGCCCAGCTCGAGCCGGTGCAGGAGTACGGCCAGTGGGTCGACCTGATCGAGAGCCAGGTCGATCTTTCGACCGGCTACGAGGACCTGAGCGTGGGTGAGCTGCAAGAACTGGCCGAGTATTTGCGGTCGCTGGAAGAACTCGCGCCGGTCCTGTTGACGCATTGAGGAGGTAGGACAGGCATTGACGCCTGTCAGCAGGCCGAAGGCCTGATCAAAATTTGATTCGGCTTCGCCGATCGACACGCAGGAATGCCTGTCCTACGACGACTCGCATTGACGCCATAGCAATCAGGACGCTTGATGAAACGCATGAACACGACAACCCGACACCGACGACGCACCCTCGGCGCGGTGATGGCCGAGACCGTGCTGGTCATGCCGTTCATCATGGTTGCGCTGATGCTGATCGTGTACCTGGGCTGGAACTTCCGCCGGGTCGCGCAGGTCTCCAACATGGACCGCTACGCGGTCTGGGAGTCGGTCACCCCCGGCGCGCCCGGGCCCGACACGCAGGGCATGGCCCAGGAGGTCCGCAACCCCAGGCTCAACACCGCCTTCTTCGGGCTCAACGGCGACCAGGCCAACGACCTGGACGAGCTGCGTGAGACCGACAGCGTCCGCTACCTGCCCGAAGGCCACCGCGACCTGCGTGACCAGCAAGCCGACGAGACCTACTCGTACTTCGATGAGTTTTTGGAGCGCAACCCGACGGGCCTACGCCAACGCTTCAGCGCGCGGCACAGCCAGAGCGTCAACACCGATTACTTGGGCCTCAGCGACCTGGTCCGCAACAGTCACGGCCACAGCCGGATGAACGGTGACTGGCGTTTCGCCAACGGCATCGCCTACAACAGCGATCGCGAGGTGTGGGAGCCGGCCAACCGCCGTGTCGTCCCGGGCGAGGCCCTGCGTGAGGTCTTCTTCGTGGACTTGGATGACGGGCTCGAGCCATACGACGACAACGACAACAACCTCGCCGGCGCGATCCGCGATTTCTACCTGGCCTACCCCGCCTACGTCGGCCCCAAACTCGGCTCGAGCAACAGCGAGTTCGGCCGCTGGCTCAGGTGAATGTTTTTATATCGATCAAATGCATGTTTAGCGGGAGACGCGAAGCGTCCCGTTGGCATCTCCTGTGATTTGAGTGGGACGCTTCGCGTCTCCCGCTAGAGCAACTGGCTTCATTTTTCTCCCCACCCGCATGAGATGAAGTAGTTGCGGCACTCGTTGGCCTGCACTGCTCGCAAGGCGTCGGCTACCGCGTCGCTCAACGCGTCGAACGTATTCGCCTCTACGCGGCGCAGCC
>JAHQVV010000193.1 GCA_019634195.1 Phycisphaeraceae bacterium
GCTGCCAAGGGGTAGAACTCCTACGCATCTGTGGCATAATCGCGGTTTATGATCTCTCGGGTGGACTTGGGCGAGCGATCTAGAGTCCAATGCCCTAGTAGCTCGGGGCCCGGAATGGCTGTTCAGGTGGCGGTCGGCGCGGAGCCTCCCGCACCCCGGCAAGCCCAGGCGATTTCGGCGCGGTGGTCGCGGCGCGGCCCCACACAAGCGCAATCCGGGCCTCCAATGAATCCCAGGTGCGCTCACCCCGTCCCCTCCCCGTCGTGCCGAGCCAGCCTCTTCCCACTGTCGTTGCGGGCCCGGCCCGGCCCTGAGCCGGGTCGCGCGCTGCTTCCTCCCTGCTGGTCGTGCGGTGCTTTCCTTGCCTGGTCGCGCCCGTCTGGTCGCCCGCTGAGTAGCGGGGAAGACCGATTTAGCGGTCTTCCCGCCCCGTTGCGACTGGTGGTGTTCTACTCCCGATGCTGCTGGGGGTGCTGGGGTGGTGATGCTGGGGGTGAAGGGCTGTGATGCGATGAATGCGCACCCCGGCTGTATTCCCCTAGGGGTCGGCTGAAAATGAAAGATCAGACGCGATGCCGGTCGCGGTTCGCAGACTTCGAACTCCATGGCCAGTCCTTTTGCTGCCCGCTGCAACGTGTCGCCACGTTTAGCCATCCCAGCGTATTCCATGGACCTACTGGGGCGGGACACGGAGCGCCAGCATCTACTGATTGCTGTCTTGGGGGTCTCGTTGACTCCGATCTAACTGCTGCTGGGCGCTCGGCACGTTAGCACGCCTTACGCCAGAACAGTCCGATGCCTGCTATCTGATTGAATTGTCGTAGCAGACCACCAACGGAATCCCCGTCAATGTGTGCTGCTGATGTTGAAGGTGTCTGGTCGGAGCATCCCGACCCAGGGCATCCTGTCAAAAGGCCACACCGGCGGGTTAAAACCGGCGGACCTGGTGACACCGGATGGGGATGCGGTCATCCGGCGTCGTGTTCGTGAGGGGCGGGCCTAAGAGAAGTGCCTCCCCACTATTACCTACCCGTTTTGAAGTCCAAATCGGACAGAAAATTTGCAAGTCAGGCTAAAAAATCTTCGCCGAGTTGCTCTTCGATCCATTTCCGCTCGCGCTCAAGCGCTTTACGTAATGCGTTGGGGCTATCGAACCCAAGCCGATCGGCCCATACAGCCAGGATGTAGCTTCCATCACCGTGGGCCGCGTCGTGATATTCGAGCAGGGCTTCGTACAAGTCTGGGTCCACGGCGTTGGCCAGTGCGTCCATCTTCTCGGCGCGGATAAGCTCCTCAAGCGGACTCAGTTGTTCAACCGCTCGTCTGTCACGATGGATAAGGTCGTGGCCGGTCATCCCGTCTTCGTTGACCGCGTCGAGCGACATGTCGGGGTCCAACTCCCACGCGACAAGCTCGTCCTCAAGGCCGACGCGGATGCTGCGGGATCTAGGCCTAGTCAGCGTCGCAATCTTTGCCCGAATCGCTTTTCTAACTACCGCCTTAATGTGGGTGGCCAGTGTCGCCTTGTCGGGGTCGTGGCTATTGATGGCCTTCGTCAAGCCGCGTTCACCAAGCCCCGCATCAACCATGTCATCGCGGTGCCGTTCAAGGTACGGGCTGGCTCGGATCATCTGGTCAACGATGCGGTATACAGCTTCGGTATGTTCTCTGTATAGGTCGGTCGCCGAACCGGCGTCTAGGTTGTGGCTCTTTTTCATGTTGCATCCCTGCTCTCTGTTTAAACACGACGTCGTCGCTGCATGGAATTGGGTTGCGGCTTGGCTTTGCGCCGATCCCGAAAAGCATCTGCCTCCTCTTGGCTGATACGCCACCGAGGTCGGGTGATGCCGGGGGATAGGCTCATGTCTGCGCCCCGCAGTTCCCCGCTGTTGAGCCAGGTATAGATCTTTGATGGGCGGACCCGCCAGTGGCGGGCTAGCTCTTGCGGGGTGAATTCGGTCGGTCGGTTCATGCGATAGCCTCCGGGGGGTGCCCGCTGTTAGGTGGTGATAGTGTTTCGATTGCCCGCTCCCGCGAGTGCCCATTGTATGGCCAATGCCGCACTGTTCAAGATTTCAGAAGGATCAGTTTTCAATTTTATCTAGGCGCAAACGCGCAACCTGCTGTAGTGCAGTGGCTTGCGTTGATAAAAAAGTTTTCTAAAATAGTCCCATGCCTATTGACAAACGACGATCGGTTGATCTAACGCGGTCGGGTGCCCTGAAACTGTGGCCGATTGTTGGGGCGACCACCACCTGCTCCACCTTCTTGGCGGTGATCTTCTCGCCGGTGGATTCGGAATCGGTGACGACTTCCTCCCAAGCGTCGGCCTGTTCCTCTTCCGGCAGCTTGGTCAGGGGGCGGGCGACTCGCTCGGACGCGGGGCCCGTGGGCCCCAGAGCAATTTTCACTTCGGCAGCGCCGATGATCCGGTTGCAGTAGCGCTTGTCCCACCCCCACCTCTCTTTGCAGTAGTCCTCGAACCTGTCGTACTGCTCGCGGTAGAGCCTGCCGTCCCGTATCGCTTGCAACGCCTGCCCGACCTCAACGAAGGTTTTCAGGCCACGCTCTATGGTGGCTTCGTGATCGGCAAGGCTGGTCATGGGCATGTCCTTGCGCGAGAAATCCGTCCCGGTGTTTTATCTCCGGGGCGGGGGAGGGATTACTCGGGCGCGTTGCCGCGTATCGTCGCGGCGTGCTTCGGCCAGAACTCAATGCACGCTGCGAGCACGGCATCAACGAGGGCGTGGTGCGCCTTCGCAACGTGGGGGCCCAACTCGGGGCGGAACACCTCGTGCAGGGCGGGGCACAGATCGGACAGAGCGTCGGGGACTCCAAGGGCAATCTGGTCTACCCCAAGAGACCGAGCGCCAGGACGCAAGGAATCCCAAGGCCACGCCGAGATTGTCCCGTCAAGGTCTGGGTGGTCGGGGTGGTGCTCGCGGACCACGCCAAACCGATCGCATCCGCCTAGCAGCGTCCCGCCGTAGACGACATCAGCGATGAAGACCCAGCCACCGATCGGCCAATTCACAACGGCGGGCCAGGTGATGCAGTTGTGGGACAGGTCGGCGCCGATGGTGGGGTGCGTGGATTGGAACGCACCAATTCGACTGCGTGCGTAGGTCGTTCCGCGATGGTCGTGAGGTACAATGGGTGAAGCGTTCATCGTAGTACTCCTGCGATGGGGGTTAGGGCTGTCGAAGTGCTGTTACCACTTCGACAGCCCGCTTTAATTTCAGCGTGAACGTCACGCCGGATTGTCATTTGATTCATTGCTATTCATGTCTTTAACCATTTCCTCGTGCAGCATTTCGATGTCATATCGCGGGGTCTGCGGGCCAAGCCGGTAAGACCTCGGCAGTTTCAGCCTATCAAGCTGGGTGGGGTCGATGCCCAGCCACTTCGCGGCGGACACGCGGTCCAGCCATCGGCGTGTGGGTAGTGGCGGTTTGGGTTTCTCAGGAAACATCGCCTGCCTCGACTCCCTGCGGCACCTGTCGGTCGTACCACGCAATCAAGTGTCGTCCAGGCCACCGCTTGCCCGCTGTGGGCAGGTTGATGGGCGGGGGGATCTTCCCCGACTTCTCCCAGCGGTGGATAGACGGTCGGCTGACCTGCAATACTTCCATCAGGTCAGAGACGGCGTACATGCGATCTTCGCGGAACGGGTTGCCGTTGTCTTGCTCGGTCATCACTTGCCTTTCGTTTCGGGGTAGAGCCAGTTGCGGACATGGTCGGTAACGGCCCTGATCCGATCAAGTTCGATGGTGTCGGTGTACGTCGCCTCGATCGAGTCCCGCCCGATCTCGTGGCCCATGATTCTCCGAATCGCGTTGGCGTCTCGGACGTTGTCGGCAACGGTGCGGAACGTGTGTCTCAACTTGCCGAATCCAACACGAGCGGGCAGCTTCACCCCGGCCCGCTTAGCCAGCTTTGAGAACTCGGTTGCAATGTTGTCGCGCCTGATTAGTGCGCCCCGGGCGTTGATCTTGTTGTATACGAAAGGGTTTCCGAATCGAGTCGAGAACACGCGGGCGATGTCGCCTTGTCTGCTGATCTCCCGCAGCGAGGCTACCGTCTCCGGCCACAGCGTTGCAACTCGCTCGACCACGGTCTTTGACCTGAGCGTATCGACCACCGCCTTGTCCAGGTCGATGTCCCGCCACTCCAGCGCCGATACCTCCGCCTGTGTCATTCCGCAATTAGCACCTAACAAAATCATGGTTTGTAGCGGTTGGCTGGCTACATCAATCAGCTTGCGGATGTCCTTGGCGTCGAGGGTCCGCTTCTTTGATTCAAGCCGCTTGCGGCGGACCTCTTTCTTGGGGGCCACCTTGAACGCGGGGCCGAATCGCACCTGATCCGGGAGCCGGTCACTGTCGAACGCCCAGCGGAAAATCATCCTCGTGACGGTGACATCGCGCGTCAGTACGGTGGGGCTGGTCGTGTTGGCATGTAGCTTTGCGTGGAAGCCCTCCCACGCCCTCGGCCTCAGCGATGAGACGGCAGCGCCCTTGCCGAAATGCTGGATGACCAGGTCGGCAACGTGTGCGTAATCCTCATACGTCCTGTTGGCGATCTGCCCGGCGTCGCGCCGCTCGATCTGGTAGTCGACCCACTGTTCGACAACCTCGCCAAGCGTGATGTCGCCCTCGCCGGGGATCGGCAGATTGTTGGCCCGTGCGTGTATCTCGCGGCGGTATAATTCAAGTGCGGCCTTGGGGTCGTCGAGCTTCCCGAAGTTCACCGTCCGACCGTGGATTTTTGTACGCCACTGACCCGATCCTCGGTGGGGCGTAAGCGGGAAGTCGCTAGGAAGTTTTCGCTCTTTAAGGTACTCAAGCGTCGCGGGAGACCGCCGCCGCGGATCGACTCGGTGAACTGCCATGATCAATGCCCTCGATGCTGCGAATACAGGAAAATTTGGGGTAGCTAGGGGTACTGCTCTAAAAATGAGAGACTCATTATATCACGCAATGCCTTATAATATAAGCTAAAAGCCCCCGTAGCTCAACTGGATAGAGCAGCGCACTTCTAATGCGCAGGTTGCAGGTTCGAGTCCTGCCGGGGGTATTGCCTTCATTGATCAAGCCATGCCCAACGATGCGCCACACTTCGACGACGCGGGCCGGCTGATCGCCCCCAAGTACGACGATGTCTATTTCTCCGCCGAGGACGGCCTGGCCGAGACGCGGCATGTCTTCTTGGAGGGCAACCGTTTAGCCAAACGTTTCGCCGAGATGAACTCCGGCGAGTGCTTTACGATCGGCGAGACCGGCTTCGGGACGGGGCTCAATTTCCTCGCCGCGTGGCGGTTGTTTGACAAGCACGCCCGGGCCGATACTCGGCTTGAGTTTGTCTCGGTCGAGGGCTTCCCGCTTGGTCGCGAGACGATGAAGCACGCGCTGTCCCCCTGGCCGGAGCTTACGGTGCAGCGTGAATCGCTGCTCCAGCAGTGGGGTCCGATCTGGGCTGGCGTGCACCGGTTCCGTTTTGCCCAGGGGCGTGTGCGGTTGCGCATGCTCGTGGGCGAGGCGGCGGAGGTGTTGGCTAGCATCGACGTGTCTGTGGATGCGTGGTTCCTCGACGGCTTTGCGCCCTCTCGCAACCCCGAGATGTGGTCCGAGCAGGTGTTCAAGCAAGTCGCACGATGCAGCAGGCCCAGCGCGACGATCGCAACCTACACCGCCGCGGGTTTTGTGCGGCGTGGTCTGCAAGCGGTAGGCTTCGAGATCGAGAAGACGCCGGGCTTTGGCACGAAACGCGACATGACGGTCGGGACGATTTACGCTCAATCGAGTTCAAATGAAAAGGGGGGCGGGCATTCTTGTCTGCCGTCGACCGAAGGCCGATCCGCGATTGTCATTGGTGGTTCGCTCGCCGGTGCTTTTGCAGCGCGTGCATTGGCAGAGCGCGGCGTCGCCGTCACTGTTGTAGAGCGGCAGGTTTTGGTTGATGGCGAGTTGCCCGCGCTGTCGCCACGCGCGTCGGTCCTGCAGCCTAAGATCAGCGACCAGAACGATGTCGGGGGGCGTTGGCTACGTGGAGGCTATGGCTTCGCCTACCGCCTGCTCGAATCAGATGACGGGCTCCGCGAGCGCTGCGGCTGGCAACGCTGTGGCACGTTCCAGGCAAGCACCGATGAACGCACCGAGCGCCGCCTTCGCCGGTTCGTCGAGCAATTCGCGGCGACGGGGCTCTGCCAATGGATCGACAGCGGGCAGACCGAAGAACGCTGCGGCATCGCGTTGCCTGTCGGCGGGGTGTGGGTCCGTGCGGCGGGCATCCTCTGGCCCGCGGGTCTATGCGCGGGCTTGCTCGATCACCCTGGGATCACGCTCCGTGATGGGGTTGCCTCGACAGGCCTAAAACGCGCGGGTTCGGCCTGGCGTGTGGCACAGAGCGATGGCGAGGTGCTTGAGGCAAACACCGTTGTGCTCGCCAACGCGATGGCGGCGATGGAACTTGAGCAGGCCGGGCACGTGGACCTCCGCCCAGTGCGCGGGCAGGTCACGCTCCTGCGCTCGGCCAAGCAGGCCGGGCCGCTAACGTCGTTGCGTTGCCCCGTCTTTTATGGCGGCTACCTCTTGCCGCCCATCGATGGGCAACAGGCGCTGGGCGCATCCTTTATCCCGGGTGACACCGACCTGTCCTGGCGCGACAGCGAGCATGCGGATGTCTGCGACAAGCTTGCGCGTATCTTGCCTGACGAAGCAGAACACTTACGGGGCATGCACGATCCATCCGGATGGGTGGGTATGCGTGTCACAACACGCAACCACCGTGCCTGTGCCCAAGCGATCGACGAGGGCCTTTACGTCAGTCTTGGCCACGGCTCGCACGGCATCGCGTCAGCGGCTATCGCCGGAGACGTCATCGCCGGCACCATACAGCGCGACAGGTAACGGCTTCTTCGTGGGCGCATCAACAAGATGCACTTCGATCTTAACCACGGCCGTACTGGCGTTCGTGTTGCCCTTGTAGGTGGTTCGGCCTGAGGACCGTGAGACCAACTCAACGGCAAATTTTTCGTAGCCCAGCTGTTTCGCACGCTCAATCGCATCGTCCCACGCCAGCTTGGCCGCTTCACCTGCGGTGTCGGCGACGCCGAAGCCTTCGATCTCAGAAGACGGTGGGGCGGGGTGTTTGCAGACGGCCGTGCTAGTACTGCAACCTGTGAGTGAGATCAGGCAGATCGTAAGGGCCAGGGTGTTGGCGATTCGCATGGTGTGCTCCCGGGGCGTTGTATTAAGAGTTGAAGGGGCAAGCGGCGAGGCGACCGCCATGATACTCGGAGCACCTTGTTATTCATCGAGGCTTCTTCTTTCGCTTGCGTCGCGGCCGCTCGCCAGGTGTGCCCGGCGCGATCTCGACAGGCTCGTCTTTGTTCAAGCGGACCTTCCCCATCTTTGGCTGGGCCTTGACCTCCGCCAGCTTGTCGCGGATCGATGCGGCCTTCTCGAACTCCAGCCCCTGAGCCGCCTCGAGCATCGCGGATTCCAGTTCGGAGAGCAGCTCGGCGCGGTCGTACTCCTTCTCGTCGCCGGACAGCGCGGCCTTGGCGGTCTTCCTGGCACGTAGCTCCAGCTCGATGCCCTTGCGGATGGCTTTCTTGATGGTCTTGGGCGTGATGCCGTGCTCTTGGTTGTAATCGAGCTGGATCGATCGCCGGCGCTCGGTCTCGTCGATTGCTTGCTGCATCGCGGGTGAGACCTCGTCGCCATACAGTACGACGAACGCGTTCTCGTTGCGTGCCGCCCGGCCGATCTGCTGGATGAGCGACGTCCCGCTGCGCAGGAACCCCGTCTTGTCTGCGTCCATGATCGCGACCAGCGACACCTCCGGCAGGTCTAGGCCCTCACGCAGCAGGTTCACGCCCACCAACACATCGAACAGCCCCTCGCGCAGCTCGCGGAGGATCGTCACCCGGTCCAGCGTCTCGATGTCGCTGTGCAGGTACCGGCACTTGATGTCCTGGTCCTTAAGGTACTTGCTCAGGTCCTCGGACAACCGTTTGGTCAGCGTCGTGACCAGCGTACGCTCACCCCTCTCGATGCGGTCCTGGATCAGCTTGAGCAGGTCGGGCACCTGCCCGGCAGCGGGGCGCACCTCGATGACAGGGTCCACCAAACCAGTCGGCCGGATGATCTGTTCGGTGACGCTGCCGTGTGTCTTCTCGAGTTCATATGGCCCTGGCGTCGCGCTGACAAACACGACCTGGTTGGTCAGCTCCTCGAATTCCTCAAACTTCAGCGGGCGGTTATCCAGCGCCGAGGGCAGGCGGAAGCCGTGCTCGACGAGGGTCTTCTTGCGTGCCTGGTCGCCGTTGTACATCGCACCGATCTGCGGGATGGTGACGTGGCTTTCGTCGATGATGAGCAGCCAGTTCTCCGCATCGTTTTCGCGGAAGTAATCGATCAGGGTCCAGGGCCGGCTGCCCGGTGGCCGACCATCGAAGTGCCGGGAGTAGTTCTCGATGCCCGAGCAGAAGCCGACCTCTTCGAGCATCTCCATGTCGTACTTTGTGCGGGCCTGTAGCCGCTGTGCCTCGAGGAGTTTGGCTTGTGTGCGCAGCTCGCCGCAGCGTTGGGACAGCTCGGCCTTGATCTGCTCGATCGCCTGGCTCTGCTGATCTTCGGGCATGACGTACTGCACCGCCGGGTAGATGTGCAGCTTGTCGTCCTCCGCGAGCAGTTCGCCGGTGGTCGGGTTGATCAGCGCGAGCGAGTCGATCTCGTCGCCGAACAGTTCGATGCGGTACGCGTACTCCTCCGCAGCAGGCACGAGCTCAATCACATCCCCACGCACGCGGAACTTGCCGCGGGCCAACTCGTACTGGCTCCGCTGGTACTGCAGCTCGGTGAGACGCAATAGGAAGTCCCGCCGCTCGATCGTCTGGCCCTTCTCCAGCGTGATGACCGACTTCTTGTACTCCGTCGGCGAGCCCAGGCCGAAGATGCACGAGACCGAGGCAACCACGATGCAGTCATCGCGCGAGACGAGATTGGTCGTCGCCGCCATGCGCAGCCGGTCCAGGTCGTCGTTTCGGGACGAATCCTTCTCGATGTAGATGTCCCGCTGGGGGATGTACGCCTCGGGCTGGTAGTAGTCGTAGTAGGAGACGAAGTAGCTCACCGCGTTGTTGGGGAACAACTCCTTCATCTCTTCGTAGAGCTGAGCGGCGAGCGTCTTGTTGTGGCTGATGATCAGCGTCGGTCGGTTCGAACGCGCGATCGTGTTCGCCATCGTGAACGTCTTGCCCGTGCCGGTCGCGCCGAGCAGCGTCTGGAATTTCGCGCCGCTATCCAGGCCATCGACTAGCGACTCGATCGCGCCGGGCTGATCCCCGGTGGGTGTGAATTCGCTGACGAGTTGGAACGGGCGTGCTTCGGTTTGGAACGGCATAGGTAGATTCTAGACACTTCACCGCCTTAAGAATTTGAGAACAGCACTCACCGCGAGGTGGGGGTTCGGCCTACAGTAAGCTCATGCCCGAAACCGTTCCCGACCGCCTCATGCACATCGCCTTGTCCGGCTCAACGGGCCTGGTCGGTTCCGCCCTGTGCGACCGCCTCATCGCGCAGGGCCGAGACGTACGCCCGATCACCCGTGGCACAGCAGGCGGCGGCCGGGAGATCCGGTGGGATACCCAGGCTCACACATTCGACGCCAAGGCGCTGGCCCAGTGCGACGCGGTGGTCCACCTGGCGGGTGAGGGCATCATGGGCCGTTGGACCCATGCGAAGAAGAACCAAGTCAGCGACAGCCGGGTCAAAAGCACCCAGGCGTTAGCGCACGCGCTCGCCGGCCTCGCCGACGGCCCGCGCACCCTCCTTGTCGCCTCCGCGATCGGTTACTACGGCGACACCGGCCAGACGGACGCCAGAAGCGAAGACGACCCGCCGGGCAACACCGAGACGGACTTCCTCGCCGATGTCTGCGTGCAATGGGAGGCCGCTGCCGAGCCCGCCAGGCAAGCGGGGATCCGCGTGGTGCATGTCCGCATCGGCATCGTGCTCAGCCCGGACGGCGGGGCGCTGGCCGCGATGCTCACGCCATTCAAGCTCGGCCTCGGCGGTGTCGTCGGCAGCGGCAAGCAGTGGATGAGCTGGATCGCGTTGACCGATCTGGTCCGCATCATCGAACACGCGCTCGACAGGCCCGAGGTCAGCGGGCCGATCAATGCCGTCGCGCCCGAGCCTGTGACCAACCGACAGTTCACCAAGGCGCTGGGCAAGGTGCTCAGACGCCCGACGGTCCTGCCCGTGCCGGGTTTCGCACCGAAGCTGCTCTACGGCGGCGAGTGTGCCGAGGCGCTCGTGCTCGGCAGCATCCGCGTCGTGCCCAAGCGGCTGATCGATGCGGGGTTCACGTTTCAATTCACCGACCTCAATGCGGCGCTGCGTCATGAGTTGGGCCGCGCCTAGACTTGCCCATGCAGACGACGATCCACTGGTTCCGCAACGACCTGCGGCTGGCCGATAACCCCGCGCTAAAGCACGCCGCTGCGCAAGGCGCGGTCGTGCCCGTCTTCATCTGGCACCCGGATGAGCACGGCACGTGGCAGCCCGGCGGCGCATCCAGGTGGTGGCTGCATGAATCGCTCGCGGGGCTGAGCACTTCACTTGAAGCGATCGGCTCGCGTTTGATCCTCCGGCAGGGCGACCCGCTGGATGTCCTCAAGAACATCGCCAAGGCCGCGAAGGCAGACGCGGTTGTCTGGAACCGCCGCTACGAGCCCGACCTGATCGAGTCGGACAAACGTGTCAAACGCGGGCTGGCCGAGGCGGACATCGAGGTGAAGAGCTTTAATGGTGCGCTGTTGTTCGAGCCCTGGGAGGCCCAGACCAAGCAGGGCAACCCGTATCAGGTCTACTCGCCGTTCCGGAGATTTGTAGAGGCGCTGCCCGAGCCGGACAAACCGATGGCCGCGCCCAAGCTGTTGAAGTCTCCATGGAAGTGGCCCGCTTCGGACAAGATCGATGATCTGCCGCTCATGCCTTCCATCAAGTGGTACAACGGTATGACTGACGAGTGGCAGCCCGGTGAAGCCGGGGCGGCCAAGCGGCTCAAGGGATTCACGAAGGCACCGATCGAGGCCTACAAAGATGCCCGCGACTACCCGTCGGTCGAAGCGACCTCCAAGCTCTCCCCGCACCTGCATTTCGGCGAGGCCAGTCCCCGGCAGGCGTACCACGCTGCTCGAAAAAAGCTGAAAGGCGCATCGGGCAGCAGTGAAAAAGACAACATCACCCACTTCATCAATGAGGTGCTCTGGCGCGAGTTCGGCTACCACCTGATCTACCACTTCCCCAAGACCCCAGACCACCCGCTGCGCGAAAAGTACGCGGGCTTCCCGTGGGTGGACCCCCGGAAGAATGGTGGCCGTGCTGCTTTAGCGGCGTGGAAGGAAGGGCAAACGGGCTACCCGATCATCGACGCTGGCATGCGTCAGCTCTGGCACACCGGCTGGATGCACAACCGCGTCCGCATGGTCGTGGCAAGCTTCCTCGTCAAGCACCTGCTGATCTCCTGGCACGAGGGCGCGAAGTGGTTCTGGGACACGCTGGTCGATGCCGACCTCGCGAGTAACACCCTCGGCTGGCAGTGGGCCGGCGGCTGCGGCGCGGACGCCGCGCCGTACTTCCGCATCTTCAACCCGATAACCCAGGGCGAGAAGTTCGACGCCGACGGAGCGTACGTCAAGAAGTGGTGCCCGGAACTCAAGGAAGTCCCCACGAAGTACATCCACAAACCCTGGGAATGCCCGCCGCTGGAATTGCAGGCCGCGGGTGTCACGCTCGGTGAAGACTACCCCGCGCCGATCATAGATCACAAAGCGGCACGCGAGCGGGCGTTGGCTGCGCTGTCTGAAGTCACTGGGAGTTAATTATGCCTTGACTCAAAGCACCTTCCGGGTCATCCCGCGCTTGATATCCCGGTCCATTTCTTTCTTCTTGATGTCATCCCGCTTGTCATAGCTTCGTTTACCCTCGGCGATGGCGATCTCGACCTTGACGCGGCCGTCCTTAAAATACATCGCGGTGGGGATGAGAGTGACGCCCTTGGCCGTCGTCGCGCCGAAGAGCTTCTTGACCTGTTGCTTGTGGACCAGCAGCTTGCGAGCGTTCTTTGGGACGTGCTGCAGCGGGCCGGCCTGGGGGTACAGGGCGATGTCCACGTTGTGCAGCCAGAGCTCCATCGTGTGCGGGTTCACCGCCGCGTAGCCCTCGGCGATCGAGACACGCGAGTGACGGATGCTCTTGACCTCGCTGCCCCGCAGGACAATGCCGCACTCGAGATGGCCCGAGAGGTTGTAGTCGCGCTTGGCCCGGCGGTTCTCGATCCGCGGGGCCAGGTTGGTCTTCTTTTTGTGTTTGCCTTTGCCCATGGGGGTGCTGTATCTGCGTAGAGAAGCGGGTCATTCTAGCTGGGCAGGGCGTAGGCCGTAGGGTATCGGGTGTAGGTCTTGGAGCCTACGCCCTGAACCCTATACCCTGCGCCCTTACTTGCCGACACAGAAAGTCGCAAACACACGACCGATGACTTCATCTGGCGTGAGCCGGCCGCCTAGGGAGGCGAGGGCGTCGAGCGCATTCCGCATCGTGTCGGCGAGCAACTCGATGTCGGGCAGACGGCCCGCGGGTGACGCCTTCAATAGCGTGTTCGTCTGGCTCAGCGCTTGTGCGGCCTCGGTGATCGCGTGCTCGTGCCGTGGCTGCAAGGCGAGCAAGTCGCCGCGGATACTCACCGCCTGCCCGGCCAACGCCTGGACGATTGTTGTTTTCAATTCGCATAAACCCGCGCCTGTATGAGCGCTGACGTAGATGGGGTTTTTCGGCTCCTGTTTTGGCATACCCTCCGCCGCGGGGTGGGGGCTATTGATCGCGTGGTCGCATTTGCTAAGCACGTCGATCGTCTGGACGGCGGTGTTGTT
Organism: Phycisphaeraceae bacterium; assembly: GCA_019634195.1. Classification (GTDB taxonomy): domain Bacteria; phylum Planctomycetota; class Phycisphaerae; order Phycisphaerales; family Phycisphaeraceae; genus JAHQVV01. The sequence goes on from JAHQVV010000193.1 coordinate 12,941, forward strand.
CAGTGGTGTCCACCGGCTGGCACCATCCGAGATGCGCAGCAGCAGGTCCGCTTCCTGGATCCGGTCACGGACGACCCGCTGGGCGTCCCGGTCCGGCTGCAGTGCATCACGGTCAAGCATCTCATCCAGGCCGGCCAAGTCGACGAGCATCACTTCGACACGGCGGCCGTCAGGCCCGGTCAGCTGAAGCGGCTCGGCCAGCGCATCGCGTGTCGTCCCGGGGGCCGGGTCGATGATGGCGCGTTGCCTGCCCAGGAGCGCGTTGAAGAGTGTGGACTTGCCTGCACTGGGCGGGCCGGCCAGCACGACGCGTGGCAGGGCTTCGATCGCGCCCCAGGACCGGCTGCGCGCGAGCAGGGCATCTAACTCAGCGGCGAGCTCATCGATTTTTTTCTTCAACACGTCCGGGGCGATCGGCGTGACGTCTTCCTGATCCGTGAAGTCGATGCCCGCCTCGACCAGGGCGAGCAGGTTGCCGAGCAGGTTGACGAGTGTTTCGGCGGTCTGCCCGAGCTTGCCCTGTCGAAGCAGCGCGGCTGCCGCGAGTTGACTGTCGCTGACCGCGCTGATCGTGGCGCCGACGCCCTCGGCCTGGGTCAGGTCGAGCTTGCCCGCGGTGTAGGCGCGGTAGGTGAACTCGCCGGGATCGGCTAGTCGTATGTTGGCCTCGGGCGTCTCGATCGCCCGCTGCAGCACGCGGTCCAGCAGCGCCGCGTTGCCCGGCAGTTGCAACTCGGCAAGGTCCTCGCCCGTGTAGCTCGCGGGTGTGACAAATCGGAGCAGCAGGGCGGGCAGCTCTGGCCCGCTGAGCCGCACCGGCGTGAGCGTCCTTGGCTCGCTCGTGGGATCATCCAGCAGGTGGCTGAGCACCGCGGGCACCTCTGGCCCGCTCGCACGGATCAACCCACGCATCGACCGCCCGGGCGGCGAGCTGACGGCGATGATCGTGTCGGTGGGGGGCTGCATCAAGATGGCTCGGCATGACAAACGGGACGCTTCGCGTCACCCGCTACACCAGAGCAGTGTCAGCGCTTGCGCTTCTTGTACTGCTGCGGGCCTTTGTTCTGTTGCTGCTGCTTCTTGGCCTCTTCCATTTGCGCTTGCTTGGCCTCGGCCATCTTCTGGAGCTTGTCCATGAAGCCGCCGGGCTTGTGCTGCTTGGGCTTGAACAGCTCGCCGGACTCTTCGAGCTCCTTGACGTGCTTGCGGACGATGTAGCTGTCGACGATGCCCGCCATGGTCGAGGCGCAGATGTACAGCGTCAGGCCCGCCGGCGCGGAGTAGAGGAAGAACGGGAACAGCAGCGGCATGATCCGCATGATCTTCTGCTGGGTCGCCTGCTGCTCGTTCATCGGCGGGGGCGTGGTGAACTTCATGTTGATGAAGAAGGTGATGCCCATGAGGATCGGCAGGATGTTGATCGACGAGTAATCCAGCCGGATAAAGATCAGGTTGAACACCATCGATCCGTCGTCGGGGCCAAGCGGGATGAACCGGTCGGCGCTGGAGAGGTCGGCGAGGAAGGGCCAGCCGGCGATCGCCTGGAATACGCCATAGAACGCGGGCTCGTGCCGCAGCTCGATCGCGTAGTACAGCATCGCGTACAGCGCGATCCAGATCGGCATCTGCAGGAACATCGGCAGGCAGCCCACCGCGCCCGCGGCAGGGTTGATCCCCTTCTCGCGGAACAGCTTCATCTGCTCGGCCTGGAGCTGACGCGGGTCGTCGGCGTACTTCTTCTTGAGCTTGTTGATCTCAGGCTGCACCGCCGCCATCTGCTTGCCCATCTTGAGCATGTTCGTCTGCCCGCGCTTGGTCAGCGGGTGCAGGATGATGCGGACGACGAGCACCAGGATGATGATCGAGATCCCCCAGTCGAAGAGCCCGTAGCCAAAGAAGCCGCTGTGCAGGAGCTCGAGGAAGCCCAGCAGCAGGTTCGCCAGCCACTGGAAAGTGCAGAACCCGAAGCAGCCGCCAAGCGAGTAACGGATGGTCTTCTCATACTGCAGCGCTTTGTAGGGCTGTGCTGCGAAGATCTCGTCCTCGCGTGGGCCGGCAAAAAGGTCTAGCGACAGGTCGGCAGCCGCTGTTTGCGCGCCAGGTTCGAGCTTGATCTCATTGCTGATCAATTCGAGGACCACCCGTCGTTTCTCGTCGTTCATCCAAGACGCTTGTAGCTCGTTAGGCACAACCGTGGTCTTGATCGTCGGGTAGATCGACTGCAGGGCGGGGATATCTCTGGGCAGAAGGTCGTCCTCGATATCAAGGATCGGTGCCGAGCTGATCGCGACGAAGTAGCGGTTCTCCGTAGCCAGCCAAACAAGCTCCTTGGTCGCTGGCTCTTCGATCTTGGGGTTGGGCCAGACGGTCTGCCAGTTACC
>JAHQVV010000194.1 GCA_019634195.1 Phycisphaeraceae bacterium
TGAAGACACCTTCGATCAGTTCTTCGATCGAGGCCTGGCTTGAGATATCACAGGTCGCGACGGACGCGCTGCCGCCGGCGGCTTCGATCTTGGCCTTTACTTCGTTGAGCTTCGCCTCGTTGCGCGCGACGCAGACAACATGCCGGCTATCAGCGGCTAGGTGTTTCGCGGTCGCGGCGCCGAGGCCACGCGAGGCGCCGGTCACGATCGCGACGCGGTTTGGGGTTGCTTTGTCATTCATCCTTGACGACCTCCAGCCGTACTTGGTCTTGAGATTTAAAGAAGCTTTGGTTCGGTACAAGAAACTCGGTGTCCAGGTCATCGACCCGGCGGATTTTGTAACCCCGCACGGAGAGCGTGAGCGTCCCGCTCCAATTCGCCGACGCGACGAACGTGCCGTCGCCCGGCAATTCAACGATCGCTTCCCGCGATTCATCCGTCGCATCGGGGCCTTGCCACTCGCCCGGCTGGATGATCGTCCCCCCACGCTTGCTGGCCGATGCGAGCACCACGGCGTCCGCGACACGCTGGCCGCTCGGGCCTACGACCTCGCCTCTGACGCGGATCGTCTCGCCGGTGCTGATACAGCCGGTGCACGCCAAGGCGAGCAGGCAGAGCAGGGCGAACCGGGATGACCGTGTCAGCGTGTTCATGCCTAGTCCTTCGGCGAATCGAAGTTCTCGACGCGAATGGATTTCTCGATCCGCCGCATCAGACCGCTGAGCACTTTGCCGGGGGCCAGTTCAACATAGCGGCCGGGCAACGCCTTGGACGCGTACTGCATCGACTGGCTCCAGCGGACGGGGTTGGTGAGCTGTTCGACCAGCCGCTTCTGGATCAGCGATGGGTTGGACGGGTGCGGCTCGCCGGTGACGTTGCTGAGCACCTGCGAGGTTGGCTCGGACCATGCGACCTGCTCCAGGGCCTTTTGCAACTGGACCGCGGCGGGCTGCATGATCGGCGAGTGGAACGCGCCAGCGACCGTGAGTGGCGTGGCCCGGAAGCCCGCGGCCGTCGCCTGGTCGACCATCAGCTCGCAGGCGTCGAGCGTGCCGCTGACCACGACCTGCATGGGCGAGTTGTAGTTGGCCGGCACCATGATGGCTTGCTTGGGCAACGCATCGTTGACTTGGTCGCAGAGCATCTCGATGTTGGCTTCATTGACGTCGCCGGTGATAGCGACCATCGACGAGGGCGACGCCTCCGCCGCGGCCTGCATCGCCTCGCCACGCAGTCGCACGAGCTTGAGCCCGTCGGCGAAACTGAACGCGCCGGCCAGGTGCAGCGCCGTGAACTCGCCGAGCGACAGGCCCGCCGTCGCCGTGAAGCTCTGCAGATCGCCCTTGGCCTGCAAGCCACGGAAGCAGGCGACGGATGCGGTGTAGATCGCGACCTGCGCGTTGTCGGTGCGGTTCAAATCGTCGGCCGGGCCCTCGAAGCAGAGCTTCGTCAGGTCGAAGCCCAAGGCTTCGTTGGCTTCCGCGAAGACCGCTTTCGGTTCGGGCATCGCGTCGTGCCAGGCCTTACCCATCTCGACGGCTTGGGCGCCTTGCCCGGGACAGAGGATGATCGTGTTGCTATCGCTCATGGCTCTAATAAGTTTTACAGTTTCCAGAGTGAAGTTGTCCAGCACATCCCGCCGCCGATAGCGACGAAGAGCACCAAGTCGCCTTCCTTCAATTCGCCGGCGGCCACTTTGTCATTCAGGCACAGCGGCACGCTCGCGGCGGAGGTGTTGCCGTATTTATCGATGTTGATGACCATCTTGCCCTCGGGCAGGTCCATCCGTTTCTTGACCAGTTCAAGGATGCGCCGGTTGGACTGGTGTGGGATCACCGCGGCGAGGTCGGCGGGGGTGATGCCGGCCTTCTCAAGGGTCTCGTCGATGATCGCCTGCGTGGTGGTCACCGCGAACTTGAAGACCTCCTGCCCGTTCATCTGCAGCGTGTTGAACCGGCCGGTGAAGCCGTCGTGCTTCTCGGGCAGGTCGTCGGCAGTTCGCGGCACGTAGAGCTCGCCCCAGAGCGAGCCATCAGAGCGCATCGTCTGAGCCAGGCAGCCGCGGGACGTGTCCTCATCCGCGGTCAGGATCGCCGCGCCGGCCGCGTCGCCGAAAAGGATGCAGGTGCCGCGGTCCTCGTAGTTGGTGATGCGCGAGAGCGTCTCTGCGCCGATGACCGCGACGGTTTTGTAGTGGCCCGATCGGACGAGTGTTTCGGCGTGGTTCAGGCCGTAGACAAAACCCGAGCAGGCGGCCGTGATATCCATCGCCCCGGCAGGTGTCGCGCCGACCTCATGCACCACACGGGCGGCGGTCGAGGGGCAGCTCATCTCCGCCGTCATCGTCGCCAGCAGCACCATGTCCAGATCGCCCGGCTGCATCCCCGCTTCGTTAAGGGCCGCGCGCAGCGCGTCAACCGCGAGCGAGCAGGTCGTCGTGCCGTCCTCGGCGATATGCCGGGTCTTGATGCCGGTCCGCTTGGTGATCCACTGGTCGTTGGTGTCGACCAGCGCGGCGAGATCGTCGTTGGTCAGCGTGCGCTCGGGCAGCGCGGTGCCGACCCCCGCCAGGCGCACACCCACCCCCGCGGCTGCGGGCAGGGCATTCATGCGTCAGCCCCTGTCGCTGCGAGCGCTCGTGCCTTGATGATCGACTCCGCCTTGATCAGGCGGCTGGAGACCTCGGGGTTCACATTGAGTTCTGCGTACTTCAGCGCGTTGCGGATCGCGTTGTGGATTGTGCGCGGCTGTGACGAGCCGTGGCAGATCAGGCAGATCCCGTTGGCACCCATAAGCGGGGCGCCGCCGTGCTCGTGGTAGTCGTGCTTGGCGTAGATGCTTTCGACGACAGGCTGGAGCTTCATGGCCAGGTCCGGGTCGATCTCAAACGCCTCGTGCGCGATGGTCTTAAAGATGCCCTTGCTCAGGCCCTCGGCCAGCTTCAGCACAACATTGCCCGTGAACCCCTCCGCGACGATCACGTTGGCCTTGCCCTCGAAGATCTCTCGGCCCTCGATGTAGCCGACGTAGTTGATCGACTCATCGTTCTTCAACAGGTCGTGTGTGCCGCGGGTCAACGCGTTGCCCTTGCCCTCTTCGCCACCGATCGAGAGCAGGGCGGTCGTCGGGTTGTCGATCTCCAGCACGCGCTCGGCGAAGATCGTGCCCATGTGGCCGTACTGGTGCAGGTGAGAGGGGCGGGGCTCCGGGTTGGCACCAACATCGCAGACGACGACCGGGCCGTAGAACGTCGGGATGGTGACCGCGATACCGGGCCGATGCACACCCTTAAGCCGTCGCATCGACATCTGTGCCGATGCGACGCACGCGCCGGTGTTGCCCGCGGAGATGATGACGTCGCAGCGGTCTTCCTTCGCGCGGGGCGAGCCGAGCCAGCCCCACTTCACGATCGAGCTGTCGGTTTTCTCACGCAGGGCAGAGACCGGCGGATCGCCCATAGCGATGACCTGGGTCGTCCCAACAATCTCGATATGCGCATTGTTTGCCAGGCCCTCTTCATCGAGGGCTTCTTCGATTATCTCTTGATCTCCAACGAGGACGAGTTTGTCGCCTTCGCTGAGCAGTTTGATCGCGCTGAGCGCGCCCTTGAGGATCGCGTCAGGTGCGTTGTCCCCACCCATCACATCGATTGCTATACGCACGTCGTGCCCCTGTCCCTGTTGCGGTTGCGAGGTCGGCTCCGACGGTTGGATCAGTCGTCAGACTTGCGGCCAGCCGTGACCTTGAGGCCCGGACGAACATAGCCACATTCTGCACAGGCGGCGTGAGGGAGCTTCGGCGCCCCGCAGTTGGCGCAGCCCACCGAGACTCGCGGGGTCAGGGCGTCGTGCGAGCGGCGGATTCGGCCACGGGTTCGGCTGATGCGTTGTTTAGGCAGCATGACTGATTACCTGGTGTGGGTTCTTTTTGGTGTCCTATTCGGGAGCGCAGCAACGTCTCAGGACCGCTGCGGCGAGCCCATAAATGTAGCCGAACCCGCCACCGCGGTCAAATAAAGGCGGTCTGTCAGGCCCGATTGAGATCAGTGAATGTCTGCTGTCTCGATATCCAGACCCATACCCGCCTTCTCGGGCTCGCGGACCGAATCAATGAGTTCGCATGTCTTCGCGCTGGGCTTTTTGCAAAGCGGCGTCAGGCCTAGGGTTACGATGAAGTTCAGCAGCATGCCGATCGTCCCGATCCCCATGGCGTTGACCCCGAAAAACCACGGCTCACGCAGGCCCTGGCCCTTGGGCCCGAAGAGGAAGTCTGCGATCTCGGGGGAGATGAGGATCACGTCGGCTTTCTGGCTGACGATGTAAAAGGCGGTAAACGTGATACCGACGATCATGCCCGCGACGGCAGGAACGGTGCCGACCTTCTTGCTGAAGATGCCCAGCACGATCGCCGGGAAGAAGCTTGCCGCCGCCAGCCCGAACGCGAACGCGACGACCTCGCCCACAAAGCCCGGCGGGTTGACGCCGAAGTAGCCCGCGATCAAGACCGCGACGCCGATCGCGATCCGACCGACCAAAAGCCGCTGCCTCTCGCTGGCCTGCGGGTTCATCATGTGGTAGTAGAGGTCATGCGACACCGACGAAGAGATCACCAGCAGCAGTCCTGAGGCGGTCGACAAGGCCGCAGCTAAGCCGCCCGCCATCACGAAGGCGATCACCCAGTCCGCAAGGTTCGCCATCTGTGGCGAGGCCAGGACAATGATGTCCCTGTCGGGGTGGTGGGCCCCCTTGACATCTTCGGAGGTCAACATCTTCATCGCAGCAAACCCGCCGCCGTTCTTCGCAATCCACGCGTCGGCATCTTCGAGAATCTCCTGCTGCGTTGACATGCTCGACTTAGAGATGTTCATCAACTCATTAGGCAGGACGACAGTGCCATCATCGAGAACGATGTTTTCATCGGTCTTGTTGTTCGTGAAAGCGACGCGTCCATCTCCATTAAAGTCAAGCCAAGTGACGTAGCCAGTAGAACTCCACTGGTGGTACCAGTCGGGCAGTTCTTCAACTGTCCGGTTGTTGATGCCCTCTGCCGGATCGATCATGTAATATCGAGCGAACGCCGCGACCGACGGAGCGGCTAGATAAAGCATCGAGATAAACAGTAGCGCCCAGAACGCAGACCAGCGTGCCGCCTTAACAGTCTTGACTGTGTAGAAGCGGACGATGACGTGCGGCAGACCCGCCGTCCCCGCCATCAACGCCAGGCACACACAGAACACATTGAGCTTGTTCCATTTATCGCCCTCAGCATATGCATCGGTGTAGTTCGAGAACCCAAACTGCTCGTTGAGTGTCGATAGCTTGTCGAGCAAGAAGGGCCTGGACGAATCAACCGACGCGAGCACCTCGCTGCCTAACCCGACAGACGGGATCGCGCTGCCGGTGAGTTTGAGCGAGATCGCGATGACGGGGATCAAAAATGCCGTGATCAGCACCCAGAATTGGGCGACCTGCGTGTAGGTGATGCCCTTCATCCCGCCGAAAACGGCGTAGCAGAACACGATGGCCATGCCGATGAAAATACCGACGACAGGACTGACGCCAAGAAAGCCAGAGAACACGACCCCGACGCCTTTCATCTGGCCGACGACGTAGGTGAAGCTGACAAAGATGGCACAGAGCAGGGCGATAAGCCGCGCCGTCGACGAGTCGTAACGCCCGCCGATGAAGTCCGGCACCGTGTAATGACCGAACTTACGCAGGTACGGCGCGAGCAACAGAGCGAGCAAGACATAGCCGCCGGTCCAGCCCATGAGGAAGACGCCGCCGGCAAAGCCCATCGCCGATATCAGCCCGGCCATGGAGAGGAAGGAGGCGGCGCTCATCCAGTCCGCCGCCGTCGCCATGCCGTTGACTGGTGCGGGAACACCGCCGCCGGCGATGAAGAATCCCTTGGTGTCCTTGACCCGGCTCAGCCAGGCGATACCCAGGTAGATCGAAAAGGTGACGCCAACAAAGATGTAGGTCCAGGTTTCTAGCGTCATGCCGCACCCCCGGCCTGCTTGATCTTCTCGAGTTCCCTGTGGTGCTTGTTGTCCAGACGGTTGAGCAGGATGCAGTAGACCAGGATGATTAAGACGAAGGCCATGATCGAGCCCTGCTGCGCGAACCAGAAGCCCAGCGGGTACCCGCCGAGTTGGTACGCGTTGAGCCTGTCCGCGAACAGGATGCCGCAGCCCAGGCCGACAATCGCCCAGATCGCCAGCAGCACGGTCATGATGGTCACGTTGGCCCGCCAGTAGCGCTTGAGCGCCTCTGCCTCGGCGGCAGCATTCGCCGACGGCGGCGTAGGCGTCGATGGGTCTTGATCGGTCATAAGCAGGCTCGGTTCTCGAATCGAGTGAAGGAAGTGAATCTCAAAAAAGTCCCTCAAGGCGCGGATGCCTGCGGTCGGGCATACGCGATTTCGTGCACAGTCTAATATCTAGCCCATCAACAAGCCATCCACGCGAGACAGGGGCAGCCCGGCATATAATCCTCACCTTCAAGCCAGACGAGCGAACTCCGCCATGCCGACCAACCCCTACTTCACCGCGCGACCCGACGACAAGCAGGCCCTCGAAGAAGGCCCCGGCTTCTCGCCTAAGTTCAATGCCGACGGTTTGATCCCCTGTGTCTCGACCCACGCCGAGACGGGCGAGGTCCTCATGCTCGGCTACATGAACGACATCGCCCTGAGCAAGACCATCGAGACCGGCTACGTCTACTTCTGGTCCCGCTCACGCGGCAAGCTCTGGTTCAAGGGTGAATCCTCCGGCATGACCCAGAAACTCGTGCAGCTCACTACCAACTGCGACCAGAGCGCCGTCGTCGCCAAGGTCACGATCGGCGAGGCGACCAGCGGTGGGGCGCAGGCCTCCTGCCACGTCGGCTACCCCAACTGCTTCTACCGCGCGATCCCGACGGGTATCGGTGAAACGAGCGAGCCTGTGCAGATGGCTATCGTTGCAGAGAAAGCGTTTGATCCCGACGAGGTCTACGGCAAGCAGTAGCTCAATATGATCAAGACCAACGCCAACCATCTCGACCTTCCTTCCCGGCCGCGCCGCAACCGCCGGACCGCCGCGATCCGTGGGATGGTCCGCGAGACGTCGCTCGACCCGTCGCGCCTGATCTACCCGCTGTTTGTGCAGGATGGCCCGACGCAGCCGATCGAGCCGATGCCCGGGCAGAACCGCTGGTCGTTGGATGGTCTATGTAAGGAAGTTCAGCGGGCGCATGGCTTGGGCATCAACGCCGTCGTGCTGTTCCCCAAGGTGCCGGATGAGCACAAAACCGAAACCGGCGAGCACGCGTACAACCCCGATGGCCTGGCTCAACGCGCGATCGCCGCAGCAAAGCAAGCAGCACCAGAAGTCTGTGTCATCACCGATGTTGCCTTGGACCCCTACAACAGCGATGGGCACGACGGCATCGTTTCGCCAACGGGCGAGGTGCTCAACGACGAGACGACCGCGGTGCTGTGCA
>JAHQVV010000195.1 GCA_019634195.1 Phycisphaeraceae bacterium
AACGGACGGCCTGCTTGGCGAGTTGATCGAGGTTCGGCGTCTTGTACGAGCGACCGCCGTTGACGCCGAGACATTCGTAGCCCATATCGTCGGCCATGATGAGCACGACGTTGGGTCGGTCGGCGGCATGAGCCTGTGCCCCAGAAAAACAAACAAGCAGCGTGAGCAAGGCCGCGAACAGCTTCGTTGAAAGATTGATCATGGCTTGATCTTACCTATAAAAAAGACGCCAGCCCCCGGGTGGGGGCTGGAGCCGTAGAGCGTGTTTCGGAGCGCGAACTTAGCTTCGCTCCGTCAAGCGGAGCTAGCACGCCCCGTTCCTACACGAATAACAGTCAGACACTGGATCACCTCTTCTTTCGAAATGCTCTGTTGTTCAGAGCGGTTTAACCAGCCGTCGCTGACACGGTCCTGCTTCAGCGTTGAAGCAGATTGCTCAGCCGCCGGTGAATCCAAGGCCCTCGACGTCTCCGAGGGCCACATCGCCCCGCGGGTTCATGAGCGCTGCAGTCGCCCGCCCGCGGGTCGGCCGGCTCGCCCGAGCGTCGCCTGGTTCGGGGTTCTCCCGCCTCGCCGCGACGCCGTCCTTGCCGACAAGAGCATTATCGGCGCGCGGATGGAAAGGTCAAGGGTTTTTGTGAGGGATGATTGAGAAAATGCAGAAAAGACGTTCGAGTCGGCTTCGTAGTAATTGGTGATTTGCGTGGGGTGATGTTTCACGGCTATCTTGCTCGCTCATCCAGGGAGACCCGTTATGAAACTTGCTGAGGCACTGCTGCTCCGTGCAGACATGAAGAAGAAGCTTGAATCACTGCGCTCACGCGTCGCGTCAAATGCTGTTGTTCAGGAGGGTGAAACGCCTCACGAGGACCCGTCTGAACTGTTGATGCAGAGCTTTGGCGTGGTCAAGGAGATGCAGGCATTGATCGCGCGGATCAATATCGCGAATCACACAAACAAGCTTGAAGACGGACGGACACTCGCCGACCTGATCAATCAACGCGAAGCGCTTGCGATGCAACACTCGCTCATCACCAACGCGGTCCAGAATTCAAACAAGGAACCAGACCGCTACAGCATGAGCGAGATCAAGTGGGTGGCCGCACTGGACGTCAGGTCCCTGCAGAAGCAGGCGGACGATCTGGCGATCAACATTCGCGAGCTCAACGCGATCATTCAAGAGAAGAATTGGCGCGTTGAGTTAGATTAAGGGAGTCCTGGGCGAGCGTCGGACCCCGGCCGACCCAGGGGGTTGAATAAATTCTGGGTCGCTATCCGAGCGCGGTGGGCAGCGCGAACTATTGACAAATCCGCCCCACACAACGCACTCGTTAAGCCCGGTACATACCATGCCGGTTAGACCTGACTCATAACCACCGGACGCTGACAGGACTCCCGCTTAAAACAAAAACCCCTGCATTCACATGCAGGGGTTTTAATTTGAGTTGTTCGTTTTGCTGACGCCTTACCGCTTTTTACCCGTCAGCAGCTTCCACTTGCGTTTGACGATGTCCTGCAGGTGTTCGACTTCGGTCTGGGCGCTGGGCGACCACTTGCACCAGTGGATCTGCACCGAGCACTTGGCCGAGCGGATCTGGTCGCGGATGAAGCGGTTGACACGGCGGAGGGGGATCTGCTCGATCTGCTTGTCGTGCAGGGGGATGACGAGCATGGGCTGCTCGGGGTCGGGGATGACGTAGGCCATGGCGTCGGGGTTCTCGAGGCCGGTCTCGTGCGTGCCTTCGAGGACGTACTCGATGCACCACTGCCAGCCCTCACCCAGCCAGATGATCCGGCGTTCGATGCCTTCGTAGCCCTCGATGATGGCCATGATGTTGTTCAGGGCCTTGTAGTGGGCTTCCTTGGGCTTGATCGGGTCCAGGAGCTGCTGGAGGGTCGGCTCGGTCCAGCGGTCCTGCCAAGGCAGGCGGGTCGGGTAGGCACTCTTACTCATGGCGGTTCACGGGTTCAGGGGCGGGGCCCGGCCGGCGATAGCAAACCGGGGCGAATCCGCGATTATAACCTAATAAGGCCGTCCTGGCAAAGCCTAGCAGGGCCCGCCCGGCAAGGCGGCCACGCCGCGACCCACGTTCAATCCCCCCGCTGAGGCGATGTTTCGGCGGTACAATACTGCTTTGGCCGATCAGGAGAGCATCATGACCAGCAACCCACAGGCCGTGAGCATGAACGATACAGACTTCGACCCCAGCGGATCGGTGATCCTGGTCGTCGACGACAACGAACAGAACGTCGAGCTGCTGCAGGCGTACCTCGAGTCGATGCCGGTGGAGGTGCACGCGGCGTACGACGGCGTCGAGGCCCTCAATAAGATCAGCGAGGGGCTGTCGCCGGACCTGATCCTATTGGACGTGATGATGCCGAAGATGTCGGGCTTTGAGGTCTGCCGCAAGCTCAAGGCGGACGACGCGACCGCCCATGTCCCCGTGATGATGGTGACGGCGCTCAACGAGCTGGGCGATATTGAACGCGGCGTCGAGGCGGGCACGGACGAGTTCCTGAGCAAACCCGTGAACAAGCTCGAGCTGCTGACGCGGGTCAAGTCTTTATTAAGAAGCGCGAAGCTGCGCCAGGCCGGCGACGACAAGGACGCGTACATCCGCGACCTGGAGCGGATGCTTGGCCAAGACGGCACGAACCCGCAGGCTTGAGGCTGTTTTTTAGACCAAGACAGGCATCCCCGCCTGCCAGCCGGCGAAGCCGAACCACGAAACTCACGGGGCTACGTTCTACCGGCAGGCAAGAATGCCTGCCTTACTTCTGTTATCGGATGATCATCTCTACCGCGTGTACCGGTTGCGCCATCTGTGCGCCCGCCAAAACGGGTCGGGGCAACAAAACAAGATAGAAAGGCTGGACCTGTTGTATTTCCCGTCCGATTCACAATTCGGCTGATAGGTGTGTTGCCTGTCAGCAATGGAGTCTGGCGGGTGCCGGCTCCAACCTGCCCAGGGGCAGGGCCGCGTCGGGACGGCGCAACAAATGGCGAAGGTTAGATGTACCGGCCTGTCGCCGGCCCACACGCAACGGAGGTTAAGAGATGAGCCGGATTAACAACAACATCAATTCACTGATCGCTCAGCGAGTCACAGGCCAGCAGAACGCTGCCCTGAGTAAATCGCTCGAACGGCTATCCACGGGACTGCGGATCAACCGCGGCGGGGACGACCCGGCCGGCCTGATCGCCAGTGAGGTGCTCCGTGGCGAGAAAGCCGCACTGACCTCCGCCATCGGCAACGCCGAGCGGGCGGAGCAGTTCGTCGCCACCGCGGAAGGCGGTCTCCAAGAGATCAACGCCCTGCTCACCGAGGTCCAGTCCCTCGTCGGCCAGTCCGCCAACGAAGCCGGTCTCTCGCAGGAAGAAAAAGAAGCGAACCAGCTGCAGATCGACAACATCCTCACGACGATCGACCGGATCGCATCGACCACCAGTTTCCAGGGCACCAAGCTGCTCAACGGCAACTTCGACTTCCAAGTCTCCAGCGTCGCGGCCACCGTCGACAGCCTCAACATCAACGACGCCAAGCTCGGCTCAGACAACGTTGCCGTCCAGGCACTGGTCACCCAGTCCGCCCAGAACGCCGGCGTGTTCCTCTCGCTGGGCGACACCAGCCTCGACCTGACCAGCGCCGTCTCCTCGTTCGTCTTCGAACTCGGCGGTGCGGAAGGTACCCGCGAGTTCAGCTTCGGCTCGGGTGCGACCCTTGCCGACATGGCGACACAGATCAACACCTTTAAGGACGTCACCGGCGTCTCCGCGGTCGCCTCCGGCGACTACCTCGAGCTCAAGTCCACCGAGTTCGGCGAAGACGCCTTCGTCTCCTTCAACATCACCAACGACGGCGGCCAGACCGGCGGCGTCGTCAACCTCTGTGCCGTCGACACCGACCTGCTCGGCCCGACAGCCACGAACTTTACCGCGATCACCGCGGCCATCCGTGACGAGGGCCAGGACCTCGCCGGCACAATCAACGGCATCGCCGCCCGCGGTGATGGCAAGACCCTCAGCGTCTCCAGCGACGCGCTCGCGGCCGAGGTCACCCTCACCACCGCCGGCGCACAGGCCACCGGCTCCACCGCCGTCGCCACGATCTACGGCGGCGGGGCCGAGTTCAACCTCGGTGCCGAAGTCAACCTCAACAACCAGGTCCGCCTGGGCATCGGCTCTGTCGCCGCCCGTGAGCTAGGCCAGTACAACGACGGCACCAAGGACTACTTCCTCGACGACCTGGGCTCGTCCGGCGACCTCAACGTCGTCGATGGCGACCTGACCGACGCGCAGAAGGTCATCGACCAGGCGTTGCGTGAGGTCTCCGGCCAGCGTGGCCGCCTGGGCGCGTTCCAGAAGAACGTCGTCGGCTCGACGATCAACTCGCTGAGCGTCGCGTTCGAGAACATCTCGGCCGCCGAGTCCGCCATCCGCGACACCGACTTTGCGGAAGCCACGGCAGAACTGGCCCGTAACCAGGTCCTCGTCGCCGCGGCGAACCAGGTCCTGGGTATCGCCAACAGCCAGACGAGCCAGGCCCTGACCCTGCTCTAATCAGAAACCTTCCCGGATTCCGGGTTTTCCGGGGTTTTGAAAGCCCCCGCCACAAGGCGGGGGCTTTTTCATGCGCGCAGGCGTAAAGAGAAGAATTTTCTAGATTTCTCAAAATTCGCGTTACATCCGGGCCCGTTCCGCATTATCCCCTGCGAGGATGGCTGCGCATGTCTGCTGGTGGACCACAATCCGACGCCCCCAACCCGCCCGGCTTTGCCGAGCGCTGGCTTGAGGCTCAGCACGCACTAGGCGGTTATGTCTGCGTACACGTGCAGGACCAGTCCCTCGCCGATGACATCGTCCAGGAAGTCGCCCGGCAGGCCACCGCCAACTTCGATCAGTACGACCCGTCCCGACCCTTCATCGCCTGGCTCATCGGCATCGCCCGGCAGCGCATCGCCGAGAACTACCGCATGCAGGGCCGACGCCCCGTCGTCTTCTCAAGCGACATCGTCGAATCCATCACCGACGCCTACGTCGATCTCCAACCCGAAGTCGACGACCGGCTCGACGCGCTGCGTCACTGCATGGACCAGCTCAGCAACCGGCACCGCCGAGTCATCGAGCTGCGCTACGCCAGGCAGCTCTCACAGGAACAGATCGGTACGCAGGTCGGCACCAACGGCCGGGCGATCAACGCGATGCTCTTCCGCATCCGCACCGCCCTGCGTGAATGCGTCTCCAACAAGATGGAGCAGACGCGATGAACCTGCCTAAGGAAACCGCTGAGCTCTTAGAGGCCTACTTCGCCGGCGACCCCACGCCGGAAACCATCGAAGCAATGGAGGCCTGGCTGCGAGAAGACCCGGCCAACCCGCGACTCCTCGCCGAGTACGGCCTGGTCGATCGCTTGATCAGCCACGAACAGAAGAACCTGGACGCCTCGGCGATCTTTGCGGGCTTGCTTGAGCCGGACGAGATGCCTCACGACCAGCTGATGAGCCTGATCACCCAAGTCGAAGCAAAGGGTGAAGACCTGGACCCGATGGCGTTGGCTGCCGAGCGATTCCCGACGCCGGCGAGCGAGAACCCGACCAAGCAGCAGGTTTTCTCTGCCCTGACCTACGTCATGCATCAAGCCTACACGCCCAAGCGCGTCGCAGCGCTCGCGACCGCCGCAGCGCTGCTGCTCGGCGTGGTGCTCGCCATCGTGCTGCTCAGCGGGCCCGGCGCCGACGAACCGACCGCGGAGGTGCCCGACTGGCCCGACGAAACGACGCCAAACCTGCGGCCCCCGGCCTCCCCTACCCTGGCGAAGATCACCGATACCGTCGACGCGCAGTGGCGGTGGGGTGACGTGGCGGTGGACCTGCCCATCGGCTCGCAGCTGCGGGAGTGGGACCGATTGACCCTGACCGCGGGCTTCGCCCAGATCACGACCCAGCGCGGTGCCGAAGTCTTGCTACAGGCCCCATGCACGATCGAGATGACCAGCAGCGACAGCGCGATCCGGCTGCACCAAGGCAAGCTCGTCGGCAAGTGCCTGACCCCGGACAGCAAGGGCTTGGTCGTCCACGCCCCGGGCATGGATATTGTGGACCTGGGCACCGAGTTCGGCATCGAGGCAGACGCGGTCAACGGCAGCACCGTGCTGGTGATGGACGGCTTGGTGCGTGCGCAGCCGACGGCTGAATCACCTCGCGCGTTCAAGCCGGTCGTGCTGACCAAAGCGCAGGCGCGTAGGATCAAGTCAGAGACAGGGGCGCTTGAGATGATCGCGGTGTCTAAGGCCCCGGTCTTTTACGAGCAGGTGCCGCACCCGTATGTTAGAGCGGTGCTGGATGCCAAACCGGTCGCGTACTGGCGGTTTGAAGACGACGAGGACAATAAGATTGTCAACGAAGTCGAGCCTGGGCGGGGTGATCTCGAGGCGTTTGGCGCCGCCGCCACATCCGATGAAGGCATGCTTGGTCGCGCGGGGCGGGTGCTTAATCATGAAGGCCGCGACGATTATTTCAATACCCCCCAACCGGTCTCATCGCTCAATGGCGTCGGAGCGTTCACGATGGAGTGCTGGTTCTATGTTCCCGATCGCGGCAGCTCACAATCGGTCATGGGGCTGTATTCCTTAACGCCAGAAGGCGGCGCCAGGATTATTGCCCAACTCGAGTTGCAGGGGCCGATTCCACACCCGAGCGGTGGAGAAGCGTACAGCATTCGGCTTCACCAACAAGAGAATAATGGGATTGACGGAACCGATATGTTCGCGATCGATCCGTATGAAACCAAGCGGTGGTATCACTTCGTGCTCACGATGAAGGACAGCGTCTACACCCTGTATCTCGATGGCCAAGAGCAGGCCAGGCTAGATGCGATCAACGAGTTGGACGGAACAACCTCGCTGGCATTCGGGCATTCGCCCATGTTCGTCGTAAACGAAGATGACCGCGCGAAATCCATGTACCGACCGCTCCGGGGCCTGATCGACGAGGCCGCGATCTACCCCCGGGCGCTGAGCCAAGAAGAAATCGCATCTCACTGGTCGATCGGCAAAGCCGATCTAGGCGGCCGCAACCCTTAGCCCCATTGTCTTAGCCCGCCGTGTTGATGTAACGCGGCTAGTTCACTCACCGGGCATTTCCGCCCACCATCAATAGGAGGACACCATGTCCAAGATTACAACCGCCTCGTTTCTGACCGCTCTTACTTTCGTTGTTAGTGCCGCGCACGCCGATGTACTGACAACGCCGGGCGGTGAAAACAACGTCTACCTCGACACGATTACGTTCGGAGCAGGGAATGACTACCCGATCGCTGATAACACTTCCATCAATGGTGTGAACGGTTGGACGGTGTCCGGGCCGGGCGATGTCGTCATCCGGCACCCCTTTGATGGTGGCCGCCTCAATGCCGCATCGCTGGGCACGGTCGGTACCGCCAGCCGCAGCGCTTCGGTGAATGCGGGCGATAACGCACTGAGCTTGAACACGTTTCTTCGCTTGAGAGAAGGAGGCGACCGGCAACAGAACATCCAGCTTGTCTCCGGTGGCACGGTGCTCTTCTCGATCGGCACGGATCAAGGCGGGCTTATTGCGGGGGACGGCCTGGTCTTCACTCCGAGCAGTGAAACGGTCGGTGATGGGGGCCACGTGTTCTATTATTTAGAAGTCGACTACGATGAACCGACCGGGGCAGGCACGGTCTTTGGCCGGACCCGCACCAATTCTGCCGACCGAGCTTTGGGCGATCCTCTAGTCAGCTTTGGCACATTTACCTCTTCACTCGACGTCGATAGCATCGACGAAATCCGTTACGCCACGGAAGATACCTCTGGCTTCCTGGAGGAGGTCAGCGTAAGCACGTCGTTCGTTGTGCCCGAGCCGTCCTCCTTGGCTCTGCTGGGCTTAGGTGGTCTAGCCATGCTTCGACGCCGTCGTAACTAATACTTCAAACCTCCTTCACGACTGCAAGCCATCGTAAAGATGGCCTGCGGTTTTTATCGATTGAAATCGTTTTCACGGGCATCTAGGCCCAACTAATTGACTAGGAGGTCATTGATGATCCGCCGACACGCCTTCACCCTTATCGAACTACTCGTCGTCATCAGCATCATCGCGCTGTTGATCGCAATCCTGCTACCCGCACTGGGCAAAGCCCGGGAAGCGGCTAAACAGATGCAGTGCTTGTCCAACCAGAAGCAGATCGCCACGGCGGTCCACTCGATGGCGGCGGACCAGGCCGGCATCATCCCGGTCTACCCGGCCTGGCAGCCGCAATTCGTCAGCGGGACGTTCAGCTCGCCGATCCCGATGGATGCGCGCTCGGATTACGAGCAGTACATCGACGGGCCAAGCGTCTTCTTCTGCCCCGCCGAGCAATCCGCCATTAGCACTGATCCGGACGACTGGAACACGGTGGCACCGAATGGCGAGGTGCTCACAAACATCTCCGTCTACGCGACATGGGTCCCCAGTGTCACGAACGCCAGTTGGTCGAGCGTCTGGGTGGACCTGGATACCCAGCCCTCTGCACAGGTATTCGATGGTGTCCCGGGCCAGTGGACGACGAACCGCCCGGCCTCGATGGAGGATGCGATCAACGCCAGCGAGCTGGGGATGACAACCGACAGCCAACGCAGCTACAGCGTTGCGGGCGGCGCGCCGAGCTACCCGGGCGGC
>JAHQVV010000196.1 GCA_019634195.1 Phycisphaeraceae bacterium
CACGACCGCGCCCGCACCCTCGATAGTTGTCGGAAATAGCTCGGCAACGGGCCGGTCGATCAACGCGACCTCGACGCGCGAACGGCATGTTAAGACATCAGCCACCGGACACCATCCCGATCAGAGCGATCTCGTCGGTTTCGTTTAATTGTTCATATTCAGCGGCGTATTCGTGATTCACGGCCAGCCGGCTCTGGTCGAGGGTCGGCGCGAGTTGTGGCAACTCATCACGGATCGCTTGCATCACCGCCCCCGTCGTCGCGCTGTGATCAGCAACTTCGACCGTGACCGAATCACGTTTTGCGAGCGCGGCTTGGGGGCCAAAGAGTAGCACGTCGACCTGCATGTTCAGCCTCCGATCGTTGTCATGATGGCTTGGCCGAACATTGGGTGCTCGGCTTGTTTATGAGAAAGCGCTTGCCGAAGCAAAGCATCGACGAGCGAGCTGTCGAAGCCCGGGCGCAGGGCCGGGAGCAGTGAGCCCGCCGGCTTATCCATCAGGCAGGGGTAGATCTGCCCGTCTGCGGCGAGCCGGATGCGGTTGCAGTCGGCACAGAAGTTGCAACTCATCGGCGTAATAAACCCGACCGTTGCGTGGCCACCGGTGTGCAGCTTGACGCGATAACGGCTTGCCGCGTCGTGCCCCTGCGCGTAGTGAGCCTCGAAGCCCATCGCTTCGCGGAGCCGATCTTTGATCTGCTCTGCGGGGAGGTAGCGTTCGTGCCAAACGTCTGCGAGCGGGCCCATTGGCATGAGTTCGATAAAGCGGATCTCGACGCCAGGGCGCGCGGCAAAGCGGACCAGATCGACCAGGTCTTGATCGTTTTGGCCGCGGACTACCACGGTATTGAGCTTGATCGGCGTGAGCCCGGCATCGATCGCCGACTCGATGCCTCGCATGACGCGGTGCAATCCATCGACGCCGGTGAGTGCCGCAAAGCGGTTGGGATCGAGCGTGTCGAGGCTGATGTTGACGCGAGTAAGTCCCGCTTCGTGGTAGCGTCTGGCCATCCGGGCGAGCGTTAGGCCGTTGGTCGTCATCGCCAGGTCGGTGATGCCGGTGATCAATGCAATGTGTTTAATGATCTTAATGAGGTCGGGCCTGCTGGTGGGGTCGCCACCGGTGAGGCGGACCTTGGTCAGCCCGTGATGCTCGGCGAGGTGCCTGACGATCTGCTCGATCTCGCTAGTGCTTAGCCGCTCTTCGTCGCGGGGGTTGTTGTAGGTGGTCGGTCGGCAGTAGGTGCATCGCATCGAGCACGCACGGGTCAGCGACAGACGCAGGTACCCCACGCCGCGCTCGAATGGGTCCAGCAGCGGCCCTTCGTGCGATACGTCATGCCCGGCATGCGCGAGACGGCCTAGGACGGGGAGTTGGATATTCGTGTTTAGGCTCACGAGTAGGCTCGTTCTTTCAGTGCTTGCGTCAACTGGCCTGGCGTGTTGGCTTGCCGCAGTTTGATGCCGACGGATTCGGCGGGGACACGAGTTGCAGGCACCGTGTTGAGTAAGCCCTGCAGCGAGTGCCGCTTGCACGTGAGCATCTTCCGGACCTCGTGCAAGACGTCGGTGTGATACAGGGCAAGCATCGGCTCCCATTTGCCCGTGTCATACGCGATAGCGGGCAAGGCACCGTCATGCATCCGCTCAAGTAAAGGCTCAACCCAAGACACCTGCGGGCGAACCCAGTCGCAGCCCGTGAGCAAGAGCCAGCCGGGCCCGTGATGTGATAGTCGGTCTTCTAATGCCGCGTTGAGCCCTCCGATCGGGCCGACCCGCTTGGGCCGATCGGTCAATACGCGCAGCCCCATCGTCTCGTAACGAGGCCTCTCCCCGGTGACGAGTGTCACGCGTGGGTTCCTTCCATCATCCTTTAGTGCGTTTTTCAGCGGCATCATCACGTTGTGGAGCATCGTGCCGCCATCGACATCTGCGAGTGCCTTGTCGCTGCCAAACCGGCTGCTTTGTCCACCCGCCAGGATGTATAGATCGCATCGAGTATGCGGGGTCATGGTGCTTCGCCTCCTGATGATGTTTGGGCATCATCTCGGTTGCGTTGGATCTGTTCCTGAATCCATGCCCACGCCGCGACCGTGCGCGGGAAGCCACAGGTGGTCATGCCGAGCATGACCGCTTGTTCCAACTCGGCCTCTGTAGCGCCGGCCTGGATAGCACGGCGGGTGTGGCTCCGCATCGCGCTCTCCAGGCCGGCACCGAGGCATATCCCGATCTTAATCAGGTGCTGCGTCTTCTTATCCAGAGGGCCTTCGTCTGCCGCCAAGCCCATCGACTGATGCGCCGCCGCGAGCTTGGGGAACCGTTTGGCAAACCTGACGAATGTCTTCGGCAGGGGCGTATCGGTCGGTTCGGTTGCTCCGGGTTGGTCGTCGGTCATGGCGGCTCCAGTTAAACGCAGCCTCAGTCTACTAGAACTTCAGATCTAATTGCAGCCAGAACCGCTCGATGTCTGCACGCGCATTATCTCCATCGAAGTAGGCATACTTCGCGAGCAGCGTCATGTTGGCGTTGAGCTTCTTGGCTAAGACGAAGTCGATCTCGGTTCCGAGGTCTGAGTCACTGTCGTCGCCTGTGAAGTAATGGTAGGTGGTGACGAACTTCGCATCGATACCGGGGATCATCGTTCCGCCTGTGATGTAATAGTCACGCAGGCCTTGGGCGGGCGTTGCGAGGAACGAGTCGGCGAAGCCGTTGAACTTGTGACCGGTGGCGAGTGGCGTTGAGAAGGCGATCGTGCCGTCGTCGCTGCCGAGCATCTCGTATCCCGCGCCGACAAAGCCGCCCGCGGTTTCTTTGAATTTGAGCTTACCCTCCGCCAAGACGTAGAGCGCGTCGTAACTCGTCGCGTTCGCGCCGTAGTCGGACTGGATCGCGACGCTGCCGATGTAGCCGAGCGCGAGTTGGTCATTCAGATCGGTTGATCCATCGAGCCGCACGCCGTAGGTCTGGCTGCTGACCGCGGCGCCGCTGGTACCCAGGTCCAGGAGGTAGGCGAACCCAACGATCTTACCGATGTCCAGGCCCGTGTAGGCGACGTTGAGCAGGTGGCTGTCGGATTCGAAGTCAAGGCCCGAGTCGGCGCCGAAGATACGGTTGACCTCATCGATGTAGACGTAGGTGGCGGTCAGGTCTTCGATAGGTTTGTAGGCGAGCTTCGCCGCGTCGAAGGTTTGTTCGAGTTGACGCCACGCGACACCGCCGATGAAGCGTTGGTCGTCGAAGTTGATGCGTTGTCTGCCGACGGTGCCGGTCAGCGGGAGGTCTTCGCTCAGATTCGAGAAGTCGTAAGACAGCCAGAGCTGGTTGAGCTCGGTGTCTTCCGGGTCCGCGATGACAGACAGGCCGGGTTGGCCGTTGAGGCCCGCGGCGTTGTACTCGTCATAGTCTGCCGCGCGGTTGTCTTCGAGCTCGATCATGCCCTGGAAGCCTTCGAACAGCTTGGTGGTGTACCCCAGACGCGTGCGCATGGTGAAGGCGTTGGAGTCACCAGCCCCATCAATGTCCGCGTGCTCGAAGCGGAAGCGCATATCGAGATTGACCTTGCCTTCCTTAAGGAAGGTGACCAGCGGGTGCTCGGGGGGCGGTGGCGTTTCGGAGGTTTCTTCCTGTGCAAGCACCGCGGTGGTGGGTAGCAGACAGGTGGTGAGAAGGCCGGCAACGAGCCGGGTGCGGCGGGGCGGGAAGCAAAACATAAGGAACTCCTTGGGGAAATAGATACCAAACGCAGGCAGGCCATGCCCGCTTGGTGCGAAAACCGCTTCATTGCGGCGGGTAAGTTTTATGTAGACACGAAACAAAACGGAACGGACTAGGCGTCCTGCGATGTCATGCTATTCATCGCTTGGTTCTTGCCAAGCGTTCGTTCAGGTAGCCCATCGGGTCAGACGGGTCAAAGCATCGGTTATCGATCAGCAGGTCGGTCCCCATGATGATGGGGGTCGTGGCTTGTTCAAGAACCCATTGATCCTGGTGGGTACCTTCAGATTTTTCGTTGATCGTTGGCGCGGCTACACCGAGCTCACGTGCCGCGCTGCGGTATAGCTCGGTGAGCATCACCTGCCCGGCCACCTGATCGAAGTCGGGCACCTCTTCAAGCTGCTTCCAACGCAACATCTGCGTCATGAACCACTTGGCATGGGAATGCCAGGGGAAGTTCGCGGCGTAGCGATGGAAGCTCATGAAGTCGGGGTGCGGCTGGGGTGGGTGATCCAGGTCGTACTGGTATTGCCCGAGCATGGACATACGGACCGTCTCAATCGGCGCGTCGATGTATCGCTGCTGGGCGATGATGGATGCGACTTCTTCTCGGTTCTCCTGCTGATCTGACCAGACACAGGCCTCCAGCACCGCACGGACCAGCGCCTGGTGTGTATTCGGGTGTTGCTCGGCCCATGTTTTAGTCGTGCCGAGCACCTTCTCGGGGCCGTTGTTCCAGAGGCCCTGCTTGGTGATCAGCGTCTTGCCCCAGCCACGCTCGACGGTAAAACTATTCCATGGCTCGCCGACGCAATACCCGTCGATCTTGCCATTGCGCATCGCATCAGGCATTCCCGGCGGGGGCACGACCAGGACCTTCACATCCGCGTCCGGGTCGATCCCGGCCGACGCCATCCAGAAACGCAGCTCGTAGTGATGCGTGCTGGTGGGGAAGACGACGCCGAAACGCAAGGGGCCTTTGCCCGATCGTCTGCGGGCCTCGATTGTTTTCTTTAGCGCCCGCGCACTGGACTCACGCTGGCTGTTGAAATCACTCGCCACACCGGACATCTCGTCGTAGAGCAGATTGCTGACAGTGATGGCGTTCCCGCCCAGGCTCAGGCACATCGCGGTGACCATCGGGCATTGCACGCCCCCGACGCCGAGCGTCATCGCGATCGGCATCGGGTAGAGCATGTGCGCCGCGTCGAAGATCCCGAGCATCGTCTTGTCACGGATACTGGCCCAAGAGGCCTCACGGCGGAGCGTCACACGCAGGCCATGCCGCTCAAAGAAGCCTTTCTCGTAAGCGATGGCCAGGGGCGCGCAGTCGGACAGCGGGATAAAACCGAGGTCTAATTGCGACTTCTCAAGGGTCTCGGCTCGACCGACCCATGACGGCTGATCAATCAGCGGTTTGTTGTCTGCGTGCATGATCAAGATCCTACCTCCTTGCGCTGTTGTTGTTCACTGAACAACCCGGCTACCTGGACAATCTCCGCGGCGACCTGGCCAATCCGTTTTTTCTGATCCATCGCGACCCTGCGCAACAGCGCGAACGCTTCGTCCTCGTTGCAGCCCTTCTTCTTCATCACGATCCCCTTGGCGCGGTCGATGGTTTTGCGTTCCTCGAGCGAGGTCTTGGTCCGTTCCAGCTCTTCTCGCATCGTCTGGTGTTGTTGAAAGTGCGCGATCGCGACATCAATGACGGGCTTGACCTTGCTGTTGGACAGACCATCGACGATGTACGCCGAGACGCCCGCACGGACCGCGGCACGGATGGTGTCCTGGGCTTCGTCCGCCGAGAACATGACGACGGGCCGGGGCATGTCCTGCTTGATCTGCGTGAGCTGCTCGAGTGTGTCGCGGGTCGGGGCGTCCGTATCGATGAGGATCAGATCGGGCTTGGCCTGCGCAACCTGGGTCGGCAGGTAGCTGTCGGGCCCGGCCATCCCGACCACGTCGTAACCATTCTCGACGAGGATCTTGACGAGCATCTCGCCACGCAACTCGTTGTCGTCCGCCACCATCACACGGATACGTCGCTCGGTTTTCGTCATGAGCGCACCCCCTCAAGCGTCGGGGCAGGTGCCGGCTCAATCCGAACGGCCGCAAACTTCAGCTCGGGCTGGAGCGAGACGGAATCGACAGCGTCGTTGGTGACAAAGTTCGCGGTGGTTTCGGGGTGAAAACTGTCGCCCCAGTGGAAGGGCAGGAAGACCGTGCCCACGCCGACGCTGTCGGTCACCCGCGCTTTAGCGAGCGCTCTGCCGCGCTTGCCGATTGCGTAGACCCACTGCCCATCTTCGATTTGATGGGTGTCGGCATCAAGTGGGTTGATCTCGATGAAAGGCTCTGGCGCCTGCCGAACGAGCTCCGGCACGTTGCCGGTGCGAGCGCGAGTGTGCCACTGCGCGGCGACCCGGCCGGTCGTGACCCCAAGCGGGTAGTCGGGGTCCGCCTGTTCGTCTGTTTGCTTTGGCGATTCGGCATGGAAGCGTGCTCGGCCCGTCGGCGTCGGGAAGGCCTGATCGGTGTAACGCCTCGGCTCGCCGGGGTGGTCTTCGGACGGGCACGGCCAATGAATGCCGCCTTGTTCCAAGCGCTCGTTCGTCATGCCCGAGAGATCGCACAGCGTCCCAGCAGTAGTCTGCCGCAACTCGTCCCAGACCTGCTTGGGCGAGGTGTAGTCGAACCCATCAAAGCCCATCGTGCGGCCGACCGCCGCGACAATCTGCCAGTCGGGTACCGCTTTGCCGGGCGCGTTCTTCACCGCGCGGCTGCGTGTGACCAGCCGTTCACTATTGGTCATCGTCCCGCTCTTTTCGCCCCATGTTGCAGCAGGCAACAGGACATCAGCATAATGAGCCGTCTCGGTGTCGGCAAAACAGTCCTGCACGATTACTAGGCCTGTGCGCTTCAGGCCGGCCTGGCTAATCGACACGTTGGGCATGCTTACCGCGGGGTTCGTACAAGCGATCCAGAGCACATCGATCTCACCGTCTGCTGCCGCCTGGAACATTGGGACCGCGGATCGTCCGGGGGTCGGCTGGATCGACCCGGCAGGGATGCCCCAGTGTTCTTCCATCTGAGCGCGGTGCGATGCGTCGGTCACCTTGCGGTAGCCCGGCAGTTGATGACAGAGGTAGCCGACCTCGCGTCCGCCCATCGCGTTGGGTTGACCGGTCAGCGAGAATGGGCCTGAGCCGACTTTGCCGACCTCGCCGAGCATGAGATGCACGTTGATGATCGCCGTGTTCTTGTCAACGCCGGAGGTGCTCTGGTTGGCACCCATGCAGTAGAAGCTCAGGAGTCGGCGGTCACCGGCAAGCATCCCCGCGAACGCATCGATCTGATCGGCATTGATCCCAGATAGCCGGTGTAGTTCACGCGGATCGCAGTTCTCGAGAAGCGCGGAAAGGTCGGCGTAGCCCTCGGTGTGCTGGTCGATAAATGGCCGGTCGAGCTCACCCAACTCGATCAGACGACGCATGACCAGCAACAGCAGCGCGACATCGCCACCGGGCTTAACCGGCAGGTGAAGGTCGGCGAATTCGGCGGTCTTGCTGCGCCGCGGATCGATCACCACGATGCGCGACGTATCGCTGGTCGCGCGCCGTCGGCGGACCCGGTTAAACAGGACCGGGTGGTTGGCGGTCATGTTCGCGCCCAGGACGACGAACGTATCCGCAGACTCGATGTCGGCGTAACACGTCGGCGGCCCGTCGCTGCCAAACGCCTTGACGTAGCCCGCGACGGCGCTACTCATGCACAGCCGGCTATTCGTGTCCATCTGGTTCGTGCGCAGATAGCCCTTGAACAGCTTGGTGAAGAGATAAGAAGCCTCGGTATCGAGCTGGCCAGAGCCATAGAACGCGATACGGTCCTGGCCGCGTTTGTCACGGATGGCAGTTATCCGGCCGGCGATAAATGTTAAGGCTTCCTTCCAGGATGCTTCACGAAGCGGCGCATCCTTGTGTTCACGCATCATCGGCGTGGTGAGCCTGCGCTCAGGGTTGTCCGATTTGAAGAGCAAGGCGCCCTTCGGGCAGAGCATGCCGAAGTTGGGCGCGGTGGCGGGGTCGGCCGTGATCTGAACGAATCGATCATCCCGCGACTTCACATCAACGACACAGCCCACGCCGCAGTAGGGGCAGGTCGCTTTGGCCTGTTTGAGCGTGACGCGCTTTAGCGTATCCCCGGGGGCCGCGTGTTGTTGGGAAGCGAGGGAGGTCAATAGTTTCTTCTTTGCGTTACCACATGATCACGGCGACCGCCGCGACGTCGTCGAGGATGATGATGGGGATCGCGGTACCGCTGGTGAGCCCGTCTTCCACAGCACCTTTTCGTTCGAGCGATTGCCCGGTGCTGTCGCAAACGACCTCTGGCTTGCGAGTCGCCCAGGCCCGGCCGATCCACGTATCTCCAGCAGGGACATCGAGTTGAGTAGAAGCCTTTTCTAAGGCGGGCGAGGCAATGTACGCCCCATCGATCCGTGCCAACCGGAGTGAGTCGCCACGTTGTTGTGGCAGCCAGGTCTCATACGCGCGTGCAATGGGGCTGGCCGTGCCAGACAGCAACAGGGTGACCGCTTGTAAGGATGAGCCCGCAATACAAGGCAACGCGAAACCGACGCCCAACCCCTCGGACTCAGCACCGGTCGCACGCATAAAGGTGGGGGAGGTGCCAAGGCCCTCCAGCACCTGGGGGATATTCGTCTCCCAAGTCAACCCCGGAAGGCCCGAACCCTTTGGGAAAGAGATGTGCGGGCTCAGTTTGGCAAAACGGCCCAGCCCGGTGTAACAGGCGTCGGCCAGGCAAAGCTCGCTCCGACCCGGACGGCCCGACCACAGCTCGACCGCTGCAGTCACGTCGCCCGCGTTGGAGAAATACATCACCACGACGGAATTCACTTGGTCGCGATCAATCACTGGCCAAACCCACGCGATCGCATCAGCATCATCCAATTTCAGCAGCGTTGGCAGTTTGTCGGCAGCCGAGTTCTCGACGAGTACCGACAAACCCTCGGGCTGCCCAGCCCTGAATCGATCCTGCAGGTCTCCGATTGAAGGGGCTGCGGCCATACGGACCATGGCGCCATCAACGGGCGACCAGACTTCTGCACCAATGACAAGCGTGTTGTCGGCGTGGGCTGGCATCGTTGTTGACTCGGTCTGTGTCATTTGAGCAATCATTCCCCTTACACCGCAGAAACTTCGGCGGGTGATTGGACAAGCATCAAGTCCTGCACGGTCTCGGGTTTTGTGACCGGCTTCGGCTCGGGCATGCTTGCATCAGGCTCGCCGTGCTTGCGGCGATCCTGGCCTTCAAGGAAGTCGATCAGACAGCCGCGGAAGTCGTAATACATCTCATCGCCAAGCACATCGACACGGTTGCGCGGCCGCTCGAATGGGATGTCCAGAACCTGGCCCACCTTCGCACGCGGGCCGTTGGTCATCATGACCACGCGGTCGGACATGAAGATCGCTTCGTCGACGTCGTGGGTGATCATCATCGTGGTGATGCGGTGCTCGTTCAGCAGGTTGAGCACGGTTTCCTGCAGGTCCATACGTGTGAGCGAGTCGAGCTTGCCGAAGGGCTCGTCGAGCAGGAGCATCTTGGGGCGCAGGGCGATCGCGCGGGCGATGCCGACGCGCTGCTGCATCCCGCCGGAGAGTTCTTTGGGGTACTTGTGCATCGCGTCGCCGAGCCCGACGATGCTGAGGAAGTATTCGACGAGCTGTTTGCGTTCGAGGCGCGTCGCCTTGGGGTAGCAGCGTTTGACGCCGAGCATGACGTTGTCGAAGGCCGACATCCACGGCAGCAGGCAGGGCGACTGGAACACCACCGCGCGGTCGGGGCCTGCGCCAGAAACTTCCTTGCCCGCGAGGATGATGTTGCCGCTGGTGACATCGTTGAGCCCGGCCAGCATGGTGAGCACCGTGCTCTTGCCGCAGCCCGAGTGCCCGATGACGGAGACGAACTCGCCCTCAGCGATCTTCGTCGAGAACCCATCGACGACACGGGTCGCCTCACCCCGTGGGTTGGGATAGGCCTTGACTAAACGGTCGAGTTCGACGTAGCTGTTTCCAAACTGGCTCATGTCATGCTGCTTTCGTCTGAAGTCCTTGAGGACAGCGGCTTATTACTTACGCAACAAACTGGATCGGGTGGATGTCCGGCAGCGGCAGGTCTTTAACCGGTGCCAACCGCTTAGCCTCGTCGTTTAGCTCCATCAGGTACTGCGTCACCGTGTTGCGGATTTTCTTGAACTCGGGGTTGAAGTTCAGGGTTGTGCGATCGCGCGGGCGCTGCAGGTCAACGCGGAATTCTTTTCCGAGAGTCGCTTGCGGGCCGGGTGTCAGCGGGATGATCCGGTCGGCCATGAGGACCGCTTCGTCGACGTCGTTGGTGATCAGCACGACGGTCTTCTTTTCCTGATCCCAGATGTTGAGGATCTCGTCTTGCAGTTGGGCGCGGGTCAGCGCGTCCAAGGCACCCAGCGGTTCGTCAAGCAGCAGGAGCTTTGGCTGCATGGCGAGCGTGCGGGCGACCGAGACACGCTGCCGCATCCCGCCGGAGAGTTCTTTGGGGCGCTTCCAAGAAGCTGGCGTCAGGTTGACCATCTCGATGTAGCGGGCGACGTGATCCCTGCGTTCCTTCTTAGACATCTGCGGGAACACCTGCTTGACCGCCAACTCGACATTCCCGGTGACCGTCAGCCAGGGCAGCAGCGAGTAGTTCTGAAAAACGATCCCTCGGTCTGAATGTGGGCCTGTGACTGGTTTTTCTTCAAAGGTGACCGTGCCGGTGTCGGGTATTTCTAAGCCGGTTAGTAAGTTGACCAGCGTGCTCTTGCCCGAACCTGAAAAGCCAACGATCGCGACGAACTCGTTCTCTTCAATAGAGAGATTGATGTCGGCGAGGACTTCGGATCGATTGCTCGCCGGGCCGAAGCCTTTGTTCACGTTGTTGAGTTCGATGATGGGCATGGCGTGTTCCGTGCGGTCTGCGAAAGAATTAGGCACCAGCCGGTGCGTCGAAACTGACCGAGCGTTGCAAGATGATCATGGTGCGGTCCAGGAAGAAACCGATGATCCCGATGATGAAGATGGCGACGAAGATCTGGCCGAAGGCCGCGGCGGAGTTGTCCTGGAAGCGGTCCCAGACAAACTGGCCTAGGCCGGGGTTCTGTACGAGCAGTTCCGCCGCGATCAGCACCATCCAGCCGACGCCGAGCGAGATACGTAGTCCCGCGAAGATCAGCGGCAGGGATGAAGGGATGACGATCTTAAACAGCCGCGTCCACCAACCCAGGCGGAGGACCTTGGCGACGTTGAGGTGGTCTTTATCGATCGACGCGACGCCGAGCGCGGTGTTGGTTAGCGTTGGCCAGAGCGAGCACATCGCGACAACGATGGCCGAGCTGAGCATCGCGGGCTGCATGGAGGAGCCGGAGTAGAGCGCGCCGACCAGGATCATCGCGATCGGCACCCACGCGACGGGGGAGACGGGCTTGAAGATCTGGATGATCGGGCTGGCGGCGGCCATGAACACGGGGTTGAGTCCGCACAGGATGCCGATCGGTAGCGCGATGAGTGTCGCCAGCATGAAGCCGAGGAAGACGGTCTTTAGGCTATGCACCACGCGGTAGATGATGGTCGGCGTACCGGCGAAGGTGGCGCTGCGTGCATTGACGGCGAGCTCGGCTTGGGCATTGGACTCGGCAAGGAAAGCCTCTTTTTGGCTTGCGTTTTTAGGCAGTTCGGCCGCGGCGGCGTACTGCGCCGCCTTGGTTTCGTGCTCTTGCGCTTTTGTTTTCTGTTCGACGTAGAAGGCTTTTTCTGATCGGCGATTCTCAAATACTTGCCCAACCATGACCTTGGTTTGCTCCCATGTCACGCCGGGGGTCGGCATCTTGCCGAACTTAGTCTCGATCCCGCTGGCCGTAACATGCCAGACGCCGAGGAACAAGATGAAGGCGACGATGGGGATCAAGATGAACTTGCCGATCTTCCGCAGTTGGGCCCTCGGGTCTTCGCCGTAGCAGAGGCGAACGATCGGCTCGAATACCGAGAGGGCCGCGACGTCCAGAGTCTTCAAGAGGATGTGCTTGAACTTCTTCATCACTAGGTTCCGTGTTCTGCGTGAGAGCGTGTGTTGCTGTTTTCTAAAAGCCGTCACTGGCGGTTAGACCAGTGGCGGCGGGGGACCTAGTCTTGGCTAGCCCTTGTTGCCGATCTTGAAGCTGTTGATGTAGCCCAGTGGGTCCTTGCCGTCGTAGGCCTTGCCATCGATGAACTCGGTCGTCGATGGGCGATAGCCGTCGCTATCGGCCGGCGGGATCAGCCCCTCAGTGAGCTTGCCCTCGGCGATAAGGATCTCGGCCGCCTCGCGGTAGATTTCGGGCTTGTAGACCTTCTTCGCCGTCTCGGCGTACCACTCGGCGGGCTTGGATTCGTCGATCTGGCCCCAGCGGCGCATCTGGGTGAGGAACCAGACGCAGTCGCTGTACCAGGGGTAGCTGGCGTAGCCCTTGAAGAAGACGTTGAAGTCGGGCATGTCGCGTTTGTCGGTCTTCTGGAAGTAGAAGAAGCCGGTCATCGAGTTGCGGATCACGTCCGCGTCCGCGCCGACGTACTCGGAGCGAGAGAGGATGACCGCGGCCTCTTCACGGTTGACCAGTGTGCCAGAGGCATCGGTCTCGTCCAGCCACATGCCCGCACGGATCAGGGCCTTGGTCACCGCGAGGACGGTCTGCGGGTTTTTTTTCGCGTATTCAGCGGTGATGCCGAAGACCTTCTCGGGGTTGTTCTTCCAGATGTCGTAGTTGGTTGTGACGGGGACGCCGATGTTTTGCTTGACCGCGACCTGGTTCCAAGGCTCGCCAACGCAGTAGCCGTCGATCGTGCCCGAGTCGAGGGTTGCAGGCATCTGGGGTGGCGGGGTGACGGACAGGAGCACATCTGCATTAGTCTGCCCGGTCGGGTCGCCGCTGGTGTAGAGGCCCGGGTGGATACCTGAAGCGGCCAGCCAGTAGCGAAGCTCATAGTTGTGTGTTGAAACGGGGAAGACCATGCCCATTTTCATGGGCTGGCCAGCGGCTTTTTTCGTTTCAACCAAGGGCTTGAGCGAGTCGGCAGAGATCGGGTGTGGCGGGGTCGGCGAGTTGAGTGCCGGGTCGTTTTTCTGCATCTCTGCCCAGACTTCGGGGCTGACGGTGATGCCGTTGCCGTTGTAGTCCAGGGAATAGGGCGTGATGACGTGGGCGTTGGAGCCGACGCCGACGGTCGCCGCGATGGGCTGGCCCGCGAGCATGTGTGCGCCATCGATTTCGCCTGAGATCACACGCTCCAGAAGGATCTTCCAGTTCGCTTGAGCGGTGAGCTTGACGTTCAGTCCCTCTTCAGCGAAGAACCCTTTCTCTTTCGCGATCACGAGCGGCGCACAGTCGGTCAGCTTGATGAAGCCGAACTCGAGGTCGGTTTTTTCGGGCACCAGCGTCCTTGCACCTAGTTCTAGATCGCTCACGTCGCCGGCATCGACGCCTGCGGGTGGAGAGCCGGGGGCATCAGAGGCTGCTTCGCTTTCGCCGCAGCCGGATAAACCGGTGAGTGTTAACGCCAGTACACATAGCAAAGGAATACGTTTAAGTCGGTCGAGTGCGGTTGTCATACATAACTCCATGCGTGTGGTCATTGGGCAATTGTCTGTATTGCCGCTGGGGTTTAATTGACTGGACACGCCACGCAACAAAGGCGTCGCGATGACGTGCGGTTCGTCATCAGGACGCCTTTGTCCTGTCATTATTCGTTGTTGGCAGCACTCGATGCACGATGCAATGGAGAGCAGCCTTGAGCTTTAGTGCAATGAGAATGCCAAGACGTGTTTTTTACGGATCGAATTTTTGCGACGATTTGTTTGCGAAGCATTGTTCTTACAAAAAGGCTTGTTTTTAGGATGAAACGCCTGCAAATCGACGCTTGGGGGCGGCGTTTCACGAATTAGCGAAGGAAGATGTTCTCCACACTTGACGCGCGCGAACTGCGCACAATCAGGGGCGTCGCCTATTTTTGCATCAGTAAATCTGGATAAATTGGCTGCCGACCACGACTGAGGCCTTTGTCCTATTTCGATCTAATCGTGGCACTGCTTTTGCATTCACCTATGGCTCGCGGGTCAACCCGCTACAAACTCATTGGACAACGACGTCCGGCCCGGAATTGATCCGTGGTCGGACTTTTTTTCGCCCGTGTGCATTGCTTGGGACTAGGGAGACGCGATATGGCGTGTGGTGGCAAATCTTCACTTGACGGCGTACCGCTGGAAGGTTTTTCCGATCAGCAGCGCGATTACCTGCAGCAGCTCATCGAGCAGCTCGATCTCGCAGCTGTCTACAAGGCACCCGAGGCGGCACCGAGCGGCGCACCCCTGACGGTGTTTGGCACCCCGCTGGAAGACTTATCTAAAGAAGAACACCTCAAACTGGAGGAGCACCCGTGGGAACTGTTCCCCAAGCTCGAGCGCCACGCCGCGGAAGACCGTATGCCCGAGGGCGGGGATGTCTTCATGTTCAAGCACCACGGCCTCTTTAACGTCGCGCCAGCGATGCCTGGGTTTATGTGCCGTTTGCGTATCCCGGGTTGTAAGATGCGCGGCGACCAGATGATCGGCCTGGCAGAGATAGCCGAGAGGCTCGCCGGTGGGTACGCTCACGTTACGACGCGTGGCAACCTGCAACTGCGTGAAATCCCACCGAAACACATCCTGGACCTGGTCACCGGGCTCTACGATCTGGGTTTGACCAGCAAGGGGTCCGGGGCCGACAGCGTCCGCAACATCACCTGCAACCCAACCGCGGGCTTCGATCCGCAAGAGATCATCGACCTGAGCCCGCAGGCGATCCAACTGCACCAGCACATCCTGCACACCCCGTCGCTGCACGGCATCCCACGTAAATTCAATGTTGCATTCGATGGTGGGGGACGTGTTTCGGCCGTGGCGGACACCAACGACATCGGCTTCGTGGCAACGCGTGCAACGATTGACGGCGAAGAGCGAGTGCTCTGTAAAATCTTGCTCGGTGGGATCACCGGCCACCTCGATTTCGCTCGTGACAGCGGATTCGCATGCACGCCCGAGCAGACGGTCGATGTCACCGTCGCCATGATCCGAGTCTTCATCGAGCACGGCGACCGCACCAACCGCAAGAAGGCCCGGCTCAAATACCTGCTCGATGATTGGGGCCTGGAGAAGTTCACGCGGCAAGCCGAGAAGCGCTTGGGTTTTGATCTGATCCGCACTGACGGAGTCGCGATGCAGCCCCGCCCAGATATCGACCGGCAGGGCCACATCGGTGTCCACCCACAGGGCGACGGCGATCAGTACTACGCCGGTATCGCGCTGCCGATGGGCCGACTCAACCCCGAGCAGATGCGGGAACTGGGGGGGATCGCACAAGCCTATGGCAGCAACGATATCCGGCTCACCGTCTGGCAGAACCTCATCATCCCTGGCATCCGTCCGGCCGACCTAGACGATGCGATTGCAAAGATCCGGGCGGTCGGGCTCGATGTCTCCGCGTCTTCATTTGCCAGCGGTGTGGTCGCCTGCACCGGGCGTTTCGGCTGCAAGTTCGCCTCGGCACACACCAAAGAACACGGGAGTGATCTTGTCGCATACCTGCAAGAGCGGGTGACGCTCGATCAGCCAATCAACATCCACCTGACCGGTTGTTCACACTCCTGTGCTCAGCATTACATCGGCGATATCGGCCTGCTCGGCGCCTCAACCGAAGATGGACGCGAGGCCTATCAGGTCTACCTTGGCGGCGGTAGCGATCACAACCAAGGGATCGCCAGGCATCTATGCGGCCCCGTTGCGGCCGAGCAACTGCCCGGCTTTATCGAGTCGATTGTGCAGATCTATTTGGATCAGCGCGAAACCAATGAGTCGTTCCTGTCCTTTACCCGGCGTCATGATGAGCAGGCCTTGCAAACGCTCTTTCTTGACGCACCCGTTGAAGCCAAACCCAACTTGGCGGAGGTGGTCTGATGTCAAGCCAGTTGATCCCCAACGACGCACCGTTTGAGCAGGAGCAGCGGCGATTTGCTGAGGGTTTTTTGGCCGGTCTGCTTTCGGTTCGCAAAGCGCAAGAAGCGGCCAAGCCCATCGATGACGCGGCGGGTACACCGCTGACCATCGCGTATGGCTCGCAGTCGGGCAATTGTGAATCGCTATCCAAACAGTTGCGTAAGCTCGCGCGGGCCAGCGGGTTCAATCCCAGTGTGGTCGAGCTCAATGCAATCGATAGGGAGGCTTTGCAAGAGGTCAGGCATCTGCTGATCGTTTGCAGCACGTTTGGCGAGGGTGACCCGCCGGACAACGCGGTGGCCTTCTGCAGGATGCTGCAGGCCGAGGATGCGCCCGATCTGGCCGGTTTACAGTTCGCCGTCTGTGCACTGGGCGACCGTAGCTATACCCACTTCTGCAAGACCGGCGTCGATCTCGATCAGCGACTCGACAAACTCGGCGCCACCCGGCTTGCCGAGCGCGTGGATTGCGATGTCGCTTATGAGGATGACTGGGAACAGTGGAAGCATGGTGTGTTTGCTTGCGAGGCGATGATTGAAGTGGCTGGCGAACCGGTAGAGGTTGTTGGAGAGGACGACGATCACGGCGTCGGCGGTTGGGACAAGAACAACCCCTACTTCGCGCCGGTCCTACAAGTCATCAATCTCAACGGTGAAGGCTCGGCCAAGGAAGTCAACCACGTCGAGATCCTGCTCTCGGGTTCGGGCCTCGAATACGAAGTTGGCGATGCGCTGGGTCTTTGGCCGACCAACCACCCGGGCCTTGTCGAAGAGATCCTGGTCCTTACGGGCATTACCGGCACCGACCGGGTGATGATGAAGGGCGAGGTCTTCCCGATCCGCTTGGCCCTGCAGGCCAAGCTCGACGTGGTCACGCTAACGCATAACACGGCTGAAGCCCTGGGTATCGAGGGTTCGATCGAAGGCATCAAGGGCCTGCATCTGATTGACGCGTTGCGCAAGTGGGAACCCAAGGTGCCTGCACAGGGCTTGGCCGACGCGCTCAGGCCGCTACAGCCCCGGCTGTATTCGATCGCCTCAAGCCCCAAGGCCCATCCCGGCGAGGTCCACCTCACCGTTGGTGCGGTCCGCTACGAACTCGAAGGCACCTTACGCAACGGCGTTGCCTCGACCTACCTTGCCGACCGCTGCGGGTTCGGCGGGCGCGTCGGGGTCTACGTCCATAAGGCGCCGCACTTCCACCTGACCGACAACGACCAGGCCCCAATCATCATGTGCGGCCCGGGCACCGGCATCGCCCCGTTCCGAGCGTTCCTCGAAGAACGCCAAGCCCGTCAAGCCGCGGGAGCCGAGGTCGGTGACAGCTGGCTCTTCTTCGGCGATCAGCACGAGAAGACCGACTTCCTCTACCGTGAGCAACTCACCGAGATGCAGACGGGCGGGACACTGAGCAAACTCAGCCTCGCGTGGTCGCGTGATGGCGATGAAAAAATTTACGTCCAGGACCTGATGCGGCAAAGCGGGGCCGAGCTTTTTGCTTGGCTCGAGCGCGGCGCACACTTTTATATCTGCGGTGACGCCTCGCGCATGGCCGGCGATGTTGACAAGGCGCTACGAGAGATCGTCGTGGAGCACGGCGGCATGGATGAAACCGCCGCGTCGGACTGGGTCAATGCACTGAGCAGCGAGGGGCGCTATCAGCGTGACGTCTATTGACGTAACCCCGACTAGCTTAAAATCGCGATTAGACAGGCCCGTCCAAGTCATGCCGGCCCGCGACGCGCTGTTGCGCCTGAACGACTATTACGAAGTCTATTCGCCGGCTAACCCGACAGCCGCGCAGAACGAGGGCGGGCGCTGTATGAATTGTGGCGCGGCGTTCTGTATGCCCGATTCCGGCTACGGGCAGGGCTGCCCGATCGATAACAAGATCCCGGAGTGGAACGAACTCGTCCGCCTCGGGCGATGGGAAGACGCGTACCATCGGCTGTCGGAGACCAACCCGTTCCCCGAGTTCACGTCGCGCGTCTGCCCCGCTCCGTGTCAGGACGCGTGCATCCTCGGTATCAACGAGCATCCCGTTCAGATCAAGGGCATCGAAAGAGCCATCATCGACCGCGCCTTTCAAGAAGGCTGGGTCAAGCCGACTAAGCCGGAGCAACGCCGCCGGCAACGCGTCGCCATTGTCGGCTCCGGGCCAGCGGGCCTGGGCGCGGCAACGGAACTTAACCGTATGGGATACCGGGTTACCGTCTTTGAACGCAGCGATCGTCCCGGCGGGCTCTTGCGGTACGGCGTGCCCAACATGAAGCTGGACAAAGCCGTGCTCGATCGACGGATCGATCTGGTGCGAAAGAGCGGCGTGTGCTTCGAAGTGAACTGTGAAATCGGTAGAGACATACAGCCGGACAGCCTACGCCAGGAGTATGACGCGGTCTTGTTGGCGTGCGGCGCCAAGCGTCCGCGAGATCTTGACCTGCCCGGTCGGCATCTAGATGGCATCCATCAGGCCATGGATTACCTGACCGCATCAATGAAGGCCTTGAACTCAGGCGAGCCTCCTGTCATTGATGCCCACGGTAAACGTGTTGTCGTGATCGGCGCGGGCGATACGGGTGCCGACTGCATCGCAACAGCCCTGCGCCAAGGCGCAAGCGGCGTGATCAACCTCGCCAACGGCCCGAGCCCCCCCGCTGAACGGACGGAACGCTTCCCTTGGCCTGGACCGAAGGGGACGCTCCGAACCGACTATGCTCACCAGGAAGCCAAGTCCACTCAGGGGCAAGACCCACGGCAGT
Source organism: Phycisphaeraceae bacterium (assembly GCA_019634195.1). Lineage (GTDB taxonomy): Bacteria > Planctomycetota > Phycisphaerae > Phycisphaerales > Phycisphaeraceae > JAHQVV01. The sequence goes on from JAHQVV010000196.1 coordinate 18,566, forward strand.
GGCAGGCGACAACCCTCTCATTTGCTTCAAGCCAGTCTGCCCCCGACAAGATCGATTACATAAATGTGCAAGATGAGTCGGGACAAACTCGGCGAATCTCCGCGGACCTCGTGATCCTCTCGGTGGGTTTTACAGGCCACGACATGACGCATCTCGTCGATCGGCTGCAGACCTCGACGGACGATTTCCCGATCCTCCTTGCCGGCGACATGGCAACCGGGCCATCGCTCGTCGTCCACGCGATCTCAGAGGGTAAGCGTGCTGCGCAAGCAATCAACGAACGCCTTGTACACAGCAAAACTTAAGCTGTCCCCTGTCATTTTTGTAAGGCCGATCATAAAAAATCTACTGGTGTTCTGTCACCCCGATTCACTTTTGTTTAGATTCGTCCTCACCCGATCAGATCGTGTAGATGACCGTTGCGACTTAGACGGTGTGCCCATGTTGCCTCGCATCGTTGTATTTCCGCAATGACCTGATCGGACGCTACCGGCCGTCGCCGGTGTAGATGATCTTGCCGTCCTTCGGGGCCTGTGGCCAGGGGGTCTTGCCCTCGGCCCACTCTTTGGGCTGGGTCTTGCGGACCTCCATCACTGCGTGCTTGACCCAGTCAGGCACGTTCGCATTGGATTTTTGGCGGTAGACCCATGGCTGGGCCGGCGACATCAAGAGGTCCACCCGCGGCATCGGCGGGCGCTCGGCGGCGGCCTGGGCCAGCCGCTTCTTCAACGCCGCAACAATCTGCGGCTTCTGCTTGGCCAGGTCCTTGGTTTCCGATGGGTCCTCTTTGATGTTGTAGAGCTCTTCGCCCATCAGCTTGTAGTCGCCCTTGCGGATCGTGGGTAGGCGGACGCAGCCGGCGACGTCGAAGATGATCTCGTCGCGTGGGCTCTTCGCGTCGGCGAAGATTGTCTTGGTCATGTCTAGCCCGTCGACCGTGCGCTCCTGCTCGTGGTCGGCCCCGCCGAGGGTGATGAACGTGTTGTAGAAGTCGGCGATAAAGATCATTTCATCGTTGGCCGTGTTCGCCTCAAGCTTGCCGGTCCATCGCATCACGCAGGGCACACGGACGCCGCCCTCGTAGGTCGTGTTCTTTGTGCCGCGGTAGGGGGCGTTCTGGTCGGGGCGTAGCCCGCCGTTGTCGTTTGCGAAGACGATGAGTGTGTCTTCGCCGTAGCCATGCTGATCGATCGCGCCGACGATCCGGCCGACCGCGTCGTCCAGGCATTTGAGCGCGGCCATACGCTTGTCGAGCGTGTCGGTGTATCGCGGGATGGATTCGAGTGGGCCGTGTATCGCGTTAAAGGGAACGTAGTAGAAGAACGGCTGCCGCTCGCCGGTCGCTCCTTCGTGATCTTTGTGCGCGGAGATATGACGGACAACTTCGTTGGCGATCAAGTCTGTCGCGTAGCCTTGCTCGTACAGCGGTTCCTGGTTGCGGTGCCAGTCGTAGACGGCGAGCGTCGCCGGGGCGTTGTGCGGGATCGTGAAGTTGGTGTAGTCGATGCCCCAGCCGAAGTGGCCGTACTGGTGGTCGAAGCCTTGACCCATCGGCAGGTGCTCGTCGAGCCACTCGCCCAGGTGCCACTTGCCCATCAGCGCGGTGGTGTAGCCCGCGTCACGCAGCGCCTCGGCCAGCGTGCGCTCGCCGGTATCCATGCCGACGATCCGCCGCGTCTTTTCGCCCTCTTTGTTAACTGCCAGCTCCATGCCGAGCTTGGCGAGATACGTCGGCTTGCCGTAGTCTTCACTGCGCCAGTCGGTCCAGGTGCGGAACGAGTAGCGCCCGGTGAGGAAGGCAGACCGCGTCGGGGCGCAGACCGCGTGGGTGTAGAACTGGGTGAGTTTGAGCCCCTCGTCGGCGAGCCGGCCGAGGTTGGGCGTGATGCTCTTGGGCCCGCCGTTGAAGCTCGGCTCGTTCCAGCCGACATCGTCGGAGAGGATAAAGATGATATTGGGTTGAGGCGCTGTGCCGGCCGTGCTGTTCGTTGACGTGCAGCCGATATGTAGGGCACAAGCGATCAGAAAGAGGCTCGCCCATAAGTGATTAGACATCGCAGATCTCCACGGCTTGTTTGAGTTGTTGGTACGGGTCGCCGGTCGGGATCCACTCGTGCCCGACGTAGCCTTCGTAGCCGATATCAAGAAACGCCTGCATTACCCCGCGGTAGTTGATCTCCTGGTCGGGACCGATTGGGCCACGCCCGGGGTTCCCCGCGATCTGCACGTGGCCGATGATGTCCTTGTTCTCGTGGATACGGCGGATCAGGTCGCCGTCCATGATCTGCACGTGGTAGACATCAAAGAGCAGCTTGAGTCCTGGCGAGTCGACCTCTCGGACGATCTTGGCGCAGTAGTCGACGTGGTCGCCCTGATAGCCGGGGTGCCCACGCATGTTTTCGGTGGCCCGGGAGTTGAGCGGTTCGAGCACCATCTGTACGCCGAGATCGGCCGCGTAGGGCGCAATCTTTTTGTAGCCCACGATGCAGTTGGCCATACCCTCCTCGGCCGTGACCATGCTGCCCTTTGGGTGCTTGGAGGTGTCGGCCATGCCTGTAAATGTCATGACATTGGGGAAGCCCGCATCGGCGGTTGTCTTGATCCGTTCTTTTAGGATGGCGACGTTGTCGTCGTGGAAGCCGAGGTTGTTCATCCCTTTGGTGAAGCCGTGCGAGGGCGTTGCGGCGTTGATCATCCCGCGCTCTTTGAGCAGGTGCCACTGGTCGGGCTTGAGCAGTTCGACGCCGGGCAGCCCCAGCTTCTCGGTGTTGTCGAGGAGCTGTTCGGTGGTCCACGGGGTCGATCCCGCCTTGCCCGTGAAGCACCAGTTCGCGGGGACCTGCTTGATCCGGCCGTGCCGGACCGCGCCGCGATCGCGCATGGGCGCCGCGCTGCAGCCGGTGAGCAATGCCGCCGCCGCCATCCACTTGAGCATGCCCCGGCGTTTCAGATGGTGTGGCTGATTCATCGCGGTATCGAGATCGTATTGCATGGTTGCTGTCGATCCTTTGTTTGATGGAGGTGCCCTTTTGATGGCAACAACCATTGTGCCTCATATAGCCCCATGGTGCTTGAAGATCTACTGCTCATCAAGCCAGGGCTGTTCTGGGTACCGCTTGTACGCGGTCGCGGGGTCGTACCGCCCGCCGGTGGATCGGACCGATCGGTACGCTTGGGCGATCGCCGCCCGGTAGCCCGTCGGATTCGGCGGGGACGGGCGGTAGCGGCTCTTGAATAAACCGACCTTAGACAGATCGCAAGGCACAAAGCCCGGCACCCATTGAACCCCGGGCTTGACCCGCAGGTCGAGGTTGTCCGGGTTCACAAACACCGCTTCCGGATCGATCCGCACCGGCGGGTTATGCTTGAAGCTGACGGGTATATCCCTCATCGTCGGCGTGGATTCATCGCCATCGCCCACCGGCAAGGCCCAGTGCTTGTGGATGTGTATGACACGGTAGGGGGCGTCGGGGTCGACCGCGTCATGGTAGTTGTCCAGCATGGACCCGTAGGACTGGGCGAACGGGTTCTCGCTCATGTACTTCGGGAAGTCGGGGAAGGCCGTGCTCCAGGGCGGGCGGCTCCAGCCCTGCTCGCCGACGACTTGCTCGACGTTGTAGATCGCGTCTTCCTTGCCGCCCCGCGGGTAGCGGCCGCTGCCGAATTCCTGGGCGATCTTGTCGTACTCGCGTTGGATGGCCTGCTCGCTCGTGGGCAACCGCGCGGTCCACCACAACAGCGGGCACTCAAGCACGATGTTATTGATGATGTGGCAGCTCGGCCCGCCGAACGAGATCGCGCCGCGCCCGGTCTTATAGAACAGGTTGCTCCGGTAGGTGGTGCCTGTCCCGCCGTCGTCATTCCGCACCGCGAGGATCGGGTGCCGGCCCGGCTCTTCCATCATGTGGTGGAAGAAGTTGTTCTCGACCACGTTGCCGTTGCACCACTTGTCCGCGCCCTGGTAGAGCACGTTCCAGTCGCCCATCTCCCAGCCGACGTTGTAGAACTCGTTGTTCTTGAATCCGATGTGCGCGCCGTCGTAGTTGATCGCGGCGTTCATGGTGTGGTAGAGGTTGTTTTCAAACCGGATGCCGCAGCCGTAGAGGAAGACCCCGCCGTAGCCTTTTCGGCGCAGCCGGTGAATCTCGGTATTCACGACGGTGTGGCCGCAGCGTTCGAGCTTCTTGAGGTTGCCGCCGCGGATGGCAAGCGCGGTCTTGCAGTTGGAGATTTCACAGGCATCGACACGGTGTTCCCGGCCGCCGGTAATCTCGATCGCCCGCCCCGTGAAGTTGCGGAAGGTGCAGCCGGCCAGGCTGACGCCCTCCCCGCCGGTGATGCGCACGCCGAGTTTCCCGCCGTTCTCGAAGGTGATCCCTTGGAAGCGGATGTGCGAGGCCCCGTCCGTTTGAAGCATGACCGGCCCGCCGGGTATGACGATCCGCGCACGTTTGAGTTTTGTGTCAATCGGCCAGAGGTAGAGTTTCTGCTCTTGCCGATCGATGTACCACTCGCCGGGCATGTCGAGCTCGCAGAGCAGGTTCGTAAAGAACAGCCGCCGGTTCGGGAGGAACTTCGGCTCGGCGCTGGGGTCGCTGAACCCGCCGGGGTATCGCACGCCGCCGATGCCGTACCGCGTCGCGTCGAGCAGTTGGAAGGTGCCGTCCTCAGCGATCCGTGCGACCTGGTTGCTGTCTTTCGTCCAGTCGTTGCTGAGGTAGCCGTCTTGCCGCACATCCCGAGTGCGTTTCAGCTCATCGCGCCATGCCTTCGCGCGAAAGGGTTCGAGCAGCGTGAATCGCCCGCCGGCCGGGCTGTCGAAGCTGTAGTCCGGCAGGGATTGCCCGCGGGTCAGCCACCGCTTGGTCGGGCCGATGTCGATGACCTCAGCCAGGTGCGCAAAGCCGCGGTTGGGCCACTGCGCGAGCTGAAGCAGGTGCTCGTTGTAGGCGAGGTGGCCGTACCTGCCCTGGCCGCTCGGCACCGAGCCCCACGCCGGATGCCCACGCAGGTCCAGCACTCGCACGTGGCCACGGGCCTCGGGGTGCAGGTGCGCCAACTCTTCGGGCCCGGCTCGCCGAAAATCCTCTCCCGATAAGCGGACGCCGCCGGTCAGGATGACCGCTTGCCCCTCCGCAGCACGGTACACGACAGGCGCGTTCGGGCCGCCACTATCCTTTGCTTCGAGATCGAGGCGCTGGCTGATTTCATAAACCCCGCCGTGTATCTCGACGATGTGGCCCCCGGCCTGGTGCTCATCTTGGCCACGCCAGGCGCGGATCGCGTCCCGTGCCTCCACGAGCGAGCTGAACGGGCGGTCGGGCGCCCCCGTTCCACCAGGCGGGGCCGCCGCATCAACGTGCCAGGTCTTTGAAAATGAGCAGGGAGCACACAGGAGAAGGGCCGCGCCTAACAGCGCGGAGACTGCGCAAAGACTTCCTCGCGACCGGTGCTGCCGGAGGATCCGGTGGATGGTGTTTTGTAGATACAAACGTTGGTCTCAATCAATAATGCAGAACAAAGGGCTAGACGTCAAGCAATTCAAAAACCTTACGCCCTTGGCCGTAGTCCAGTTCCGCGCTGGCGGTCCTACTGCGCATTAACCGCGAATGATCTGCATGATTTTTTGTTTGGCGCTTGCTGCCCCGCGACTCGGTTGATGCACAAACCGGGCAATGAATGGTCTATGCACCGCCTTGACCGGGCTTACCGCTCGGCGTCCCAGAGCGACCCGCGCATATCGGTGAGGTTCACCGGGTCGTTGGCACCCTCAAAGAGCACGCTCTGTTCAAACTGCTCGGTATGGCCATCGGCGAATGTCACGTTGCC
>JAHQVV010000197.1 GCA_019634195.1 Phycisphaeraceae bacterium
CTACTTCGGCGACTTCATCGAAGACGAGGCCGCGTCCAACCCGACCGACGCCGCGACCAGCGACATGCTCAAGCAGCGCATCGAGAGCGTGCTCAAGACACTGACGTACCGCGAGCGCGAGATCATCAAGCTCCGCTACGGCATCGGCGACGGCTACACCTACACGCTCGAAGAGGTCGGCCGGATCTTCAAGGTCACCCGCGAGCGCGTCCGCCAGGTCGAGGCCAAGGCCATCCGCAAGCTGCAGCACCCGGTGCGCAGCCGAAAACTCGCCGGCTTCATCGACGGCGAAGAAGAAGAAATGCTGAAGTAATTTTTTGGGAGAAGGGCGCTTAACGGTGCCGCCTGAAGGAGGACGCCGGCCCGTGCGAAGCAGTTCGCGTGCGGGCCGGTTTTTTTATATCCCAAATCCGGTGGTGTTCGGGGATTGCTTTGCTTGACTCGCGATAGATCCTAAATGGAGATTGGCCAGCGAGAGAGGCGCCTCGCAGGATCAGCGGTGTGGATATTGATTGCAGGCAAATCGAATCGATCACCGATCATTACTGCATATTCACATCGTGGATAACGTTTTATCTTCAGGCCATGGATCGGCCCTTAGGAGACATCAATGTATATCAAGCTGGATGAGCAAGTCGAGTCTTTGCTTTGCTGTCCGTTCTGCAAGGGTGATCTCGCGAAATCCCCCGAGGTTTTTACTTGCACATCGTGCGGCCTGAAGTTCCCGAGTAAAGTTGTCGCCATCGATGGTGAGACAAGCGAGCGTGTGTTCGATTTCCGTATCCATCACCCCGATTACTGCCTGCCAAGCGGTGCCCAGCAATGGGGCGAAGCGCAGTCGGAGTTCGAAGCCTACCACGAGAAACACTCTGAGGTCGATTCGTACCAGGAATACCTTGATGAAATCGAGTCGGTGAGGGAGATTTATACTGAGGAATATGATCTTAAAGGCAGCGTGCTTGACGTCGGAGGCAACCAGGGCCGGCTCAGGCATTTTCTAGGCGACGAGGCCGATCTGTATGTCGCAATCGATCCTTACATCGATGTATTCTCGGGCATGCCTCATCAGCCCAGTCTGCTGCGTGCGTATCCTTGCTTGTCCGAGCCCTGTAATTTTATCGCGGCGTATGCCGAGTACCTGCCGTTTAAAACCGGTTCGTTTGACTGGATCCACATGCGTTCGGTGGTGGATCATTTCAAGGACCCTTATCTGTCTTTTGTTGAAGCGTATCGCTGCTCGAAGGTTGGTGGCAAAATCCTTGTTGGCCTGTCGATCATTGAGAAAAAGCAAGCGATGCAGCAGCACATGCAGCAGGCAGATCCGAAGCCGAATCCTTCCGCGCTTCCGATAGCATCGATCCCCGGGAAGGTCGTGGATAAGCTTAAGGGCGAAGGGGTGACCGGGTTGCTGCGTTCGGTGATCGATCGTGTGGCCGGGGTATCCGACCACGGGGATGCCGATGAAGACGACCATATGTTCCGTTTCACACATGCGTCACTACAAGACCTCTATATGCGGACGGGTTGGCACATGACTAAGGAGCACTGGCAAAAACCGCCGTATCAATTTGTGATCTATGCCTGCGGCGAAAAGAAACAGGCAATGCCAGATGCCAGTTAGGCCTGCTATCGTGTAGCTATCAATGTGGCTTCCGGGCTAGGTCGTCTGTCGCTATTCGCCCTCGGCGAAGAAGAGATGCTCGAGTAAACATCAATCGTCAATCGATTGGATTTGAAGAACCGGCCCGTGCGAAGCAGTTCGCGTATGGGTCGGTTCTTACTGGCGTTTCTGTTCGAGCAACCAGCGCCACATCGTGTTGTCGCTGTAAGCCTTGTCCCAGCTGTTGTGGCCGACACCGGGGTAGGTCGTGAGCTTGGCCTGCTTGCCACCTTGCCGGTTCATGATCTCGACCATGCGCCTCGATTCTTCCACGGGGACGACCCGGTCGTTTTCGCCATGGAACACCCACATCGGCAGCTTGGTCAGCCGCCACGTTGCGAACAGCTCCCCGCCACCACAGACCGGCACCGCCGCGGCGAAGCGCTCGGGCTGACGAGCGCACAGCGCGAACGTCCCGTACCCGCCCATCGATAAGCCGGTGACGTAGATGCGCTTCTCGTCGACGTTGTAGGCGTGTTCGATCTTGTCGATCAGCGCGATCAGCGCATCGATCTCGTAGGTCCACCACGAATCCTTCGGGCACTGCGGTGAAACCACAATCGCGCCGAAATCGTGCCCCTGCTCGATCATCTTCGGCGGCCCGTGCTTCTTGACCTTGCCGAGGTCTCTGCCCCGCTCGCCCGCCCCGTGCAGAAACAGCATCAGTGGCACCGCGTCGCCCTCCTTGTCGTAGCCCTCGGGCAACGCGATGAGGTAATCCAGCGCAAGCGTCTTTTCCGCTTCGACTCGGTCTTCTTGTTGCGTCATGGCCAGGCCCTGAAAAGAAACCAGCAGGGCGAACGATAAAGCAAGAATGATTTTCATGGCATCATTCTATCGCGGCATCATTCTATCGCGTAGTGCGTAGGCCGGGCTTTAACCCGGCAAAGATGACAGAGTTGATCGCCGGGCTAAAGCCCGGCTTGCGGCATACTGCTCACGCCACGTCGCGGAGCGCATCCGGCAGCGACTCGACGCCCTTGAGCAGGGTCTGGCGGTAGTGGGCGCTGCCCAGCCACCAGGGGCGGCGGAGCAGCTGCTGCCAGAGGAAGGTCCGGCCGGTGCTGTCTTGGCACTCGGCCTCGGCGAGGGCGTAGATGCGGCGGCGCTCGTCGCAGTTGCGCCAGAGCTGGTACCGCTGGGGCAGCGACAGGTGGTTCGCGTAGCTCTCGGAAGCCTCGATGTACTCGTTGCCCTTGGCGAGGGTGACGGGCACGGGGCTCGGGCTGCCCGCGTCGCGGATGGCGGTGAAGGTCAGCGTGGAGAGCTCGGGCCAGACGCCGGCGGCGAGGAAACGCGCGGCGATCTCAAAGCCCCAGGCGTATTGCAGGTCCGTCTGCAGGCCGTTGTAGTCTTCGAACAGCTCACGCGTGAAGAAGCTGGCGGACATCGGCAGCAGGCCCGAGTCGTGCATGAGGTAGGAGGCGAGCGAGGTCGGGTTGTTGGGGGTGATCGAGCCGAGCGATTCGTCCAGCGGGCCGATCTTGTGCGCGGTGCCGACGAGCCACTTGGGCTTGTCCTCGCGGGTCATGCGGTTCACGGCGTGATCGATCGCGCCGGGCAGCAGCACGTCGTCGGCGGCGAGGATGCAGACGATCTCGCCGGTGGACTTGACCAGCCCGGCGTTGATCGCTTCGGCCGGGCCCGAATCCCACTCGCTGTGCCAGTAGGCCAGGTCGTCGTTGTACATATTGAGGATGTCGACGCTGTCGTCCTCGCTGCCGCCGTCCAGGACGATGAGCTCGAGGTTCTCGTATCCTTGGTCGAGTGCGGAGCAGATGGCCTGCTCGACGAACTGGCCGTGGTTGAGGCAGGGGATGATGACAGAGACGCGTGGCTTGTTGGGGGCGGTTGACATCGCGGGTTCCTTGGGTCGTTGCAAAGCGCGAGTAAGTTCGCTCGTGCAATGTCGACCCATTCAGGACCCGGATGAAGCGCACAACCGGAATAATCGGCACCTTTTAACAAAGCCGATAATTATGCCGCCCGGCGGGCTGGTAGCGCCTGGCTCTGTTCAAGCCCGAGCGCTTGGAGATAACGACCGGCGACGTCCGCCCATGTGTAGCTCGCGGCGCGCTGCCGGGCGACCCGCCCCATCTCTCCGGCCATCGCCGGGTTGGCTGCCATCAGAAGCAGCCTAGCGCCGAGCTCCGCCGGGTCGTGCGGGTCGACGACGTAGCCCGTGACGCCGTTGTCAATGAGCTCGCGGCTCGCGGTGTAGACCGGCGGTGTCGCGGTGAAGTCGGCTGCGCGTGCGAGCGCGGGTAGGCCGTGGGCGTGGGCCTCGACAATGACATTGCCGAAGGTCTCGAAACGCGAAGGCAGGACAAGCGCATTCATCGCGGCGTAGGCGGGCGAGGGGTCTTCAAGGTCGCCTGTCCAGATCGTGTGTGGGGCCAGGCCCGCGTCATTGACCCATTGCTTGGCGGTTTCGAAACCCGAGCCGCCGCCGACAAGGAGCAGGCGGGCGTGATCGGGCATGGCCTGCGACCGGACCGCCTCGATGAGAAAGGGCAGGTCCTTGCACGGATCGCCCGGCCGGCCGACGAAGCCGATGACAAACTGCTCGGGCGTCAGGCCGAAGCGCTGGCGCAGGCAGGTCGTCGGCTCGGAGATCGATGCCGGGTTGGGGATGACGGTGGTGTTCGCGCGCGGGCCGTAGTAGTGGTGGTGCTGTTCAAGCAGGTTGTGTGACTCGTCGATGACGTAGGCCGCGTGTTTGTAGGCGTAGCGGTCGAGTTTCCGTGCCAGGAATGTTCGGGCAAGCGGCGCCATGGCGGGGATCGTCCGCGCGGCATGGGTCAGCCCGTCGTAGCAGAACACCGGGCGGTACAGCAGCCGGCCCGCGAGGCCGGATCGGATCACCGCGGTTGCGGCGGTGGGCTCGTTGGCCCAGATGATGTCGCTTGTTGGTGCCTTGGCTAACGCTTGTTTCCACCAGCGGGCCTGGACCAGTTCGCCCACGCGCCACAGCCGGCCGAACTCCACGGGCGCATGGCGTTGGACGGTCAGGCCCTCGCGTGCCTGCTCGGATGCCGGGGCGTCGTCGTGCTGCTCACAGATGACATGGATATGGGCACCCGCATCGGCCAGGGCGTTGGCGTACTGCCAGAGCACGCGCTCGAGCCCGCCGAAGCGTTTGGGCCAGAACAAGCGGTTCATGATGGTGATGCGCGGGGGATGCGAGGCCTTGGGCTGGGTCATGCGGCGGAGGGCTCTTTACGGGTTGGCTTAGTCTGCTTGTGGATCAGTTTGCTGGCGTGTTTAAGGATCGGCCAGACCGGGCGGATGAAGGGCTGGCCCTTGAGCCGGCGGGTCTTGAGGTTCTCGTATTGCTGCTTGAACATCGGCGTCGAGGTGAAATACGTCGGCGCGTATCGGCAGGCCTTGGCGGCGAGCATCGCGGCGTGGCGGAAGCGCACCAGGTCATTCGCGGTCACGTTCAGGTCGTCGGGCCGGCGGATCAGGTCCAGCAGGCGCACGGCATCGCTGGGCGCGACACCGGGCAGCAGGCGATCGATCAGCGCGTTGCGTCGGCGGTAGAAGTGCTCGCCGTTGGCTTCTTTCCAGCCGGCGGTGACGGATTGTTCGTGGATGCGGTAGTGCACCAGCGGCTGGTCGAGCGTGGCGAAGCGCACGATCAGGGCCATTCGCACCCACAGGTCGTAGTCTTCGTTGCCCGGCGGCAGGTCGCGGTAATTGCCTGCTTCGAGGACCGCCGAGCGACGCAGCATTACGGTCGGGTGTGCGACGGGGTTGGTAAACCGCAGCGCCCAGCGGATGTCCGCGTCGCTCGTGGGGTGGTTGGTGAGCACTTTTTTACTGTCGACGGCCTTCATCTGCGTGCCCAGCACGCCGACCTTGCGGTGGTCGCATAGGTACTCGACCTGACGGCGGATGCGGTCGGGCTCGGCGATGTCATCCGCATCGATCCGCGCGATCAGTTCGGACTGCGCGGCGACGGTGAGCTGCGCCAACGCTCGCCCCAGGCCGACGCGTTCGCTGCTGACGATCCGGCCGGGCAGCTCGCGGCCGATCCACTTGCGGAGCAGGTCGGGGGTGCTATCGCTGGAGCCGTCGTCCCACGCGTAGACGGTGTGCGCGTGGCCGGGGTAGTCCTGCTCGGCGATCGAGATCAGGGTGCGCTCGAGGTATTGTTCGCCGTTGCGAACGGGTAAGAGCCATGTCACGCGTGGGGGCATGGTGGGTCTCCTTAGGCGGCCTGTCGGGCCGAGGGCAATTCCGGGGGGTGAGCGGTGATGCCCGCTTGTTCGAAGATCGAGGCGAAGCGCGCCGCGTAGGTGTGCTCGGCGAGTGTGCGGCGGTGGCCTTTCTCGGCGATGGCGCATCGCTCGTCGTTACGCTCGAGGTAGTAGCGGACCTGATCGACCAGGTCGTCGACGGTTTCGAAGGTCGCGCAGTCCTGGCCTGGCGCGAGGTAGTCGCCCAGGTCTTCGGCGGGTTGGGTCAGCAGGAAGCCGCCGCAGGCCGGGACCTCGAACACACGCCCCTTGATCTGCCGGGGCGGGGGCGCGGCTTTACTTACGGCGCGTTGCTTGTCCCACTTGGCCAGTTGCTGCGCGCCGGTCCATAGCCGCCAGAGGACGGGCTTGTCGCGCAGCGACCGTAGCGTATGCGAGTTGGCGATGGATTCAAGCCGGGTCCGCCCACTGTTGGAAGCGTCGGCGAAGTTCAGATTGATCCGGCTCTGGCCGAATACGCGGATCATGTCCTCCTGGGTGAGCTTGCCCGAAGGCCAGCCGCTGCCCCAGGCCTGCACCTTGATGCCCGCACGCTGCAGTGTGTCGATCGCTTCGGCGCGGATGCCGTAGGGCTGGCCGACGAAGGTGACGTCGTAAGCGAGTTCATCGTCGGTGGGTTTGTACTGCGTATGGTTCGCGCCCCACTGGCTCTTGATGACGTTGGGTAGGCTGTGCTTGCGGTAAAGTGCCAGCGCGGCCTGCGAGGTCGTGACCACGTGGTTGAAGCAGGGCGTCCACGGAAGGGCAATGCTGTCGAACTGCCAGTGGTCGTCGCAGTACCAGTTGATGGTTGTGGTGTTCGTCTCGAAAGAGATCTGCCGCATCGTGCGCTTGCTGATCATGTCGCCGCGCACGACGCCGAAGAGGATGTCCGGCTGCTCGCGCTGTACAACCGCTTCGAGTTGTCGGTTGCCTTTGGCCTTCCCGAGTTCTTCGATCACGGTTGGGTAGTCGAAGTAGGTCACGTCGTGGCCCATCGCGCAGAGCGACTCGTAGAAATTGAAGTGCTCAAAGCTCAGCCCGTTGGACGGGTTGGCGTAGTCGTAGCGTTGGGCGAGGTATAGGATTTTCACGGCGGGTCGGTCAGGCCTTGTGTTGCAGGGCGCGGGAGCGCAGCGCGCTTGGGGTCAGTTTGTTGATGAGCTTGCTGAGGAATTCGCCGGGCCGGGTTAGCGCCATAACCGCGATGTTCCGCAGGCCCTTGAGGCGGTAGGCGAGCTTGTCGCGCAGGCTCCACAAGGCCCAGACGCACTGGCGTTTGAGGTTCAGGTTGCAGTAACGCAGCGCTGGCAAGGTCGGGCGTTGGTTCGTGGCTTGCATGAGCCGTTCGTAGAACGTCTTCGTGGCCGAGGGGTCGGAGGCGAACCGATCGGCGATGTGCTCGGCGTGCTTGATCTTGTCCGGCCGGCGATCAAACCACTCTTGGTACTCCAGGTACCGAAGCACGAGGTTGTCGGTCGCGTCGGGCACGGGCAGCTGCAACAAACCCTTGGGGCAATCGACCGCTGCGTACTCGCGGCGGTCCATCAGCCGCTGAGCGAACGTCTCTTTGACCGGTATATGCTGGTATGCGCCGAGCCCTTCATGCAGGTCCAGCCGCAGGGCGATTTTGTCGCCGTGAAGGATGTCGAGGTGGGCCTGATTGGTTTCGGGCAGATCGCGCAGGCGGATCGTGTAGCCGTCGTTGATAAGCGACCTGCAGTTACGCATCAGCTGTTTGCCGAGCGCGACCTTGTCCGTGCAGAGCAGGTCGATGTCGCTGCCCGGCTCGGGTGACCCCTTAGGCAGGGACTTCATCACGGCGAATTCGTGCGGTTGTGTCTGGTCGAAAACGCGGTGCAGGTCGATTGATCCTGTTGAAATTTCGGAGGCACTGATTACATGCTGATCCGCGACCGCCGCGATGATGTGCGTGTTGCCTTGCGACAGAAGGATTGCGGCGCGGTGGACGCCGTCTAGCAGGACGTAGCGCTCGTCGTCCAGCGGTTCGAGAAGAAGATAGCTGTCGGGGTAGTCCTCGCCGAGGTAGTCGAATCGCTCGTTTAAGCGGTCAAACGCCTGCGGCGCGTGGTCTTCGTGAAACAGGTCGCCGCCGTAGCACCGCCAGTATTGTTCGTAGGGCCCGCGCTCAGCCGCAAGGTACATCGCGTGCGGCGTCTGTCGAACCGGGACAACGCGGTGGGCCAGTGCTTCGCCGGGTGCGTTGGCGATCCTTGCGTACGCCTTGGATAACTCGACCCGCTGTAGCGTCCACTGTTTCTTTGGCGGCAGGTGGTCGGGCGTCTCAAGGATCGTGGGCGTACCGCCGAGCAGGTCATCTACCTTGCGGTAACCCAGCAGGTTCAGCGTCGCGATGGTTTGCCCGGCGTGGTCGGTGCCGTGTACGACGTGGTGTTCGGTGGGTTTGCCGTCGACGGTTGGATTGAACCGCTCGCGGACCGCACGCTTCAGCGCGGTCATACGCCGGCACTCGGTGTGTGCGAACCGGCCCGTACCGACGGTGTGCTCCTCGGGCTGTTTGTTTTCAAGCACGATAAAGGCGGCGCGTGGTGTTACATCCAGCAGGTACTTCGTTTTGTCGATCAGGTGGCGGTAGGGGGCGTAGTCGAAGTTGTAGACGCTGCGTACGAAGCGCGGCATGTCGTCGATGTCGCGGACCAAGATACGGCGGATGGTGAACCCCTCTGTCGCGCGCACGAGATCCAAGACGCGATCGAGATCGGGCAGGCCGTGTCCCCAGATGATGAGCACGTCGTGTCGCATAGAAACCGTCTTGGGTTAGGCCGCGCACAGGCGGCGGATCGCTTGCAGGCCGCGTCGTAGTCGGCCGGTGGTTCGTATTGGCGGTCGTGGCTTTGGCGCTGGAGCTGGCTCGCCGCCCATCTCCACCCAGCTGCGGTGCAGCGCGTCCCAACGCGGGTCACTGAGCCCGTCCCAGAACTTCTGGTTCCCCCACGGGTGCAATACATGAACATCCTCTACCGGGTTCTCTGGCGAGCAGTTGTACTTGCCCGGCAGCACGGTCGGCGGTGCGCCCATCGCCTGGAATAACAGGTTGATCACCGCCTGGTCGGAGTTGATGTAGTCCGACCAGTGCGCGGTTGCGTTGTTCAGCCAGTCGCGGTGGGCCTGGTAATCGCCGATCGCGCGGGTCAGCGCGATGTAGCCGGAGTTGAAGCACTCGCGCTGCATATCGAAGCCGGGCACATCCTTGGCGAAGCTGACCTTGATCGGCGTGCCGGTGTGCGGGATCAGGCCCAGCCCGTTGTAGCGGACAAAGTCAAAGCAGCTGAGCACCTCGCCGACCGGCAGGGTGTCGGCGTCGATCCAGAGCACACGCTCGTACTTGGCCAGCATCGCCCAGCACTCGTAACGCGAGAACGCCATCGAGCTGACACGTGCGAAGCGGCCCGGGTCTTTGAGCTCCGGGTTGTAGTCGATGAACTGGCAGGGCCGGATGTTGCTGAGCAGGTCGCGTTGCGATTTCGGCAGGTCCTGGACCAGCATGACCGCGTCAAACGGCTGCGGCTCGACGCCGTTGAGCGCCTGCAGCACCACCGCCGCGGGGCCGGCCCACGCTCGTGTAAAACCCATCACAACCGCGGTTTTGCAGGTGGGTTGGAGTTGCTCGACGCTGTCATTCATCATGCGGCCTTGCTTGTCATGCGGCGGAACTTGTGGAGGACACGATCCAGCATGCGTGGTGTGGTGTGCGTCGGCGGGACATCGACCGGTAAGACATTGGCACGGGTCCGCACCGGCTTGCGGTCGAGTTGGTTGAGCCAGTTATTCGCGGCCGCCGGCCACTTGAGCCGGAGCAGGTCGGTGCCGTCGATTCGCTCGGCGTAGTTGGCGAGCGCTTCGGCTGCGAGGCGACAGTCTGCCTGCGTCCATTCGCATGGCTCGTTCTGGTCCACGCCCGGCTCCAACGCAAATCGCCCGCCACGTGCCAGGCTGTCTGCGGACACCAGCCACGGGATTAACTGATCGCTGCCGGCCGACAAGGCTTCAGGCATTGCTGCCCGCGCTTGATTGCAGGCCGTGGTCATCATCATGGCGTGCTTTGTCGGCGGGCACGCCGTTGAAAGGAATGCCGCGAGGGCAAAGCCGTTGGTGCGTTGCCCGGTCGTATAAGCGGCCGCCTGCGCGCCGCTGTGGCAGAGCCGGTTGCGCAGCACCCGGATCGAGCCCTTCGCCAACGTGGCGTCAAGCCCGATCGGCAAGACGGTCGGTGTGGTGACCTGGTCGATCACGCTGATCGCGGCATGCCATGGGCCTCGCAGGTCGGCTGCGCGCTGCACGAGCACATGGGGGTGGTCGGTGAGGGCGCGTGCCACCGCATCGCAGGTGTGTTGTTCATCGTGCGCGAGGATGATGTGGTCTTGTTCGGTCATGCCGGCGGCTTTAAGACGGCTGTAAAGCGTTGCGTCGCAGAACTTCGATTGGTCCACCCGGATAATGATGGTTGTGCTTGTTGTTGGGCGTTTTGCCCACCAGACGCCTTTGCCCTCGTGCCTGACGGTTAGGCCGAAGCGCTTGAAGAACTGGTCGGCCGCTGCTTTGACGCCTGGGAACGCGGGCTGGCCGTAGTCGTGCCCGGCGATGATGCCGCCCTCGCGCACCAGCGGGAACCATGCCTCGAGGTCAGCGCGGATACCTGCGTAGGAATGGTCGCCGTCGATGTAGACGAAGTCGAGCGGCTCGTTGATCTGCGCCGCCGCTTCAACGGAGTCGAGTCGGATCTGCGCGACTTTTTCGCCGAACTTGCTCAGCCGTTCGCCGGTGCGTTCAAACAAGCGATCGAAGACCGGCTGGGGAAGGTTCATCGGGTCGTCGTATTCGGGGCGGTGCTTGTAGCTGTCGATGGCGTAGAGTTTTTCGACGCCCGTGTTCTGGAGGATGGCCTCGCTGTGCCCGCCGAAGGCGACGCCGATCTCCGCGCCGCGCTTGAGCCCGAGCTTGTTCAGCACGGCCGGGAACACGCCATAGCCCAGCCGCCAGCTTGCTTCGTGGCGGTTGATCAGGTCGTCGATCTGTTGGTCTGCGGTGGCGGTCATCGTTGTTTGTGTTTATGCGGCGCGGGACACGAGTCGGGCCAGGCGTTGGCGGATGGCCTGGATGTTCAGGGCCAGGCCGAGCTTGCCCCGGCCGCGCTTCTCGCCCGCGAGATGCAGCGGGCGCTCGGCGAGGTTCGTGAACCACTGGCCCTGGTTTTTGCTCTGCAAGAGGTAGAGCTGGGATGCGGTTGAGAGCCTGCCGAAGTAGGGCTTGAGCAGCGACAGCGCCAGGCGGTCGGTCCGGCCGGGCGCGTGCTCGCGCTGCCAGTAGCTGTTGTGCCCGATGCGGTGGTCGTAGTAGCCGGTGGGGCAGACGCTCAGCTTGCTGCCGGTCGCGACGAGCCGCAGGCCAAAGCCCCAGGAGTCCAGCGCCGCGACGTCTTCGGGGTAACCGCTGGCCCGGTACCAGGCCTCGCGGGTGAACATCAGGTTGCCGGCCGCGCCGGGGGGGTCCTGCATCGCGCAGTACTGTGCCAGGCTCGCCTCGGCCTTGGGGTACGCGTGGACCCAGGCGGTCTCGTCGGGCTCGTCGCCATCGCGGAACAGGCGGATCTGCGCGAAGCAGGCGGCGTCGGCGTTGGTGGTGATCAGGTGGTCACGCAGCCCCGCGACGCTGTCCGTCGGCAGGATGTTGTCCGCGTCGAGCATCATGATCAGGTCGTGGCTGGCGTCGGCGGTCGCTCGGTTGCGTGCGACGGCGGCGCCGTAGTTTTGCGTGTGGTAGATCGTGCGGATGTCGGGGTAGGCGTCGGCGAGTTCGTCGATGATGATGCCGGTGGAATCGGTCGAGCCGTCGTCGACGATGATGAGCTCGTCGCCCTCGACGTAGTTGTCTTCCATGATCGACGCGGCGGCCTGCCAGAGCGTGTCTTCTGCGTTGTAGGCGGGGATGACGTAGCTGACCGAGGCCCGCTTCTTCTCGACCCACCAGACAAACTCCCCGGCGTGGTGGACCGTCCAGCCCAGGCGTTGGAAGAACCCGTCGACGGCCTGCTGCACATCCGGCAGTTCGGGGTTGTCGTAGTCGTGGCCGGCGATGATCCCGCCTTCACGGATCTTGTCGAACCAGGCGCTCAGGTCGTCGATGACCGCGCCATAGTGCTGGTCGCCGTCGAGGTAGACGAAGTCCAGCGAGCCATCGTCGAATTTAGATGCGGCCTGCAGCGAAGGCTTGCGGAGCAGCTCGAAGCGTCGCCCGAACTTCGCCAACCGATCCAGGGCGATATCGTGGATACGGTCAAGGTTGTGCTGGCTCAGGGCATCCGGGTCGTCGTGCGACCCGCTCTGGGTGTACGGGTCGACGCCGGTGAGTGCGTCGATGCCGCGGTACTCGAGCAGGGACGCGCAGTGCCCGCCGAAGCCGACGCCGACCTCGACGCCGGTGGTCAGCCCGCGTGCCTTGACGAGGCGCAGGAACTCGGTGTACGCCGGCTGCAGGGCGGTCTCGATGCGCTGCTGGCGCTCGACCAGGTTGACGGAAGGGATGTTGGGCTTGTTCATGCGGCGGCGCTCCCTGGATTGCTTGTGATCGCGTCGTTGTGCTCGGTCTTGCGCGAGCCGTAGCCCGGCAGGTTGATCAGGCCGAGGTTGATCGGGTCGTAGTTGTCCGACCACATCTCCGAGACGGTGAAGTCCATGAGGTCGGTGCCCCAGATGTGCTCGCGCATGCCGTCGCGGTAGCCGCCGATGCTGACGGTGTAGCGTCCGGGGCGGAGCAGGTACGCGGGGACCTCGGTCTGGGCTTCGAACTTGCCGGCGGGCAGGTCGGTGGGCACGGGCGTGTCGTGCTGGGTGAGCAGACGGACGCCGTCGCGGAAGATCGAGAAGGTGGTACGGAAGCTGGGCACGAGGCGGTCGACCGAGCCGGTGACGTGCAGCTTGATGGGCTGCTCGGGGTGGACGATACGTGGCTTGGAGTTGTTGACGCCGTTGATCGTGAGCTCGTCGAAGCGCATAACCTTTGTGAGCAAGCCGTTGAAGACGCCGCCCGGGTCCGAGCGCCAGTTGGAGACGATTTGCAGGTAGCGGTCGATGGCCTGCTGCGGCTCGCTGATCATTTCGACCTGCCCACCGTCGAGGAGCATGACCTTGTCGCACAACTGCGCGATCGCGCCCATGTCGTGGCTGACGAACAGGACGGTCCGGCCGCCCTCGGCGATCTCACTCATCCGGCCGAGGCAGCGCTGTTGGAACCCCGCATCGCCGACGGCGAGCACCTCGTCGATCAGCAGCACCTCGGGCTCGAGGTGCGCCGCGACCGCAAAAGCCAGGCGGACGTACATCCCGCTGGAGTATCGCTTCACCGGCGTATCGATGAATTTTTCGAGCTCGGCGAACGCGACGATGTCGTCGAACTTGCTGGCGACTTCGTGGCGTTTCATGCCGAGGATGGCGGCGTTGAGGAAGACGTTTTCCCGGCCGGTGAGCTCGGGGTGGAAGCCCGTGCCGACTTCGAGGAGCGATCCGACGCGGCCGCGCATGAGCGCCTCGCCGCTGGTGGGTTCGGTGATGCGTGAGAGGATCTTCAGGAGGGTGGACTTGCCTGCGCCGTTGCGGCCGATGACCCCGAAGACCTTGCCCCGCTCTGCTTCGAAGCTCACATCCTGCAAGGCCCAGAAGGCTTCGCCCTTGGTTCTGCTGGTTTGCTTGCCGCGTAAACGATTGACCGCCGAGCCCGCGAGCCCGTAGAGCCGCTCGCCGAGCGTGGGCTGGGCGGCGACGACTGAACCGAGGCGGTACTGCTTGCTTAAGGCATCAACTTGGATCGCGTGTTGGGTCATGCTTGGTTGCGGTTGTCTTAAACAATGTCTGCGAAGCGTTTTTCAACGCGTTGGAAGTAGATGAGGCCGGCGATCAGCGCGGCCAGGCCGATGGACGTTGAGACCAGCCAGTCGGTGTAGAGGATCGGTGTACCGAGGATCGCGCTGCGGAGCGCGGCGATGGTCCCGCCGACGGGGTTGAGCGAGAGCAGCCAGCGGAATCGCTCGGGCACCATGGTGACCGGGTAGATCACGGGGGTGAGGAAGAAGAGCAGCTTGAGCATAAACGGCAGGAGGTGCCGGAAGTCGCGGTAGGCCACGGTGATCGCTGACATCAACACGCCGACGCCAAACACGCCGACGAGCAGGGACGCAATCATCAGCGGGATGAGCAGGACCGACCCGGTGACGGGCACGCCGAGCAGCGCCATCGCGGCCATCAGGACGATGAACCCGATGGCGTAGTCGATTAAAGGCGCACCGGTTGCGGCCAGCGGGACGATCAGGCGGGGGAAGTAGACCTTGCGGACGATGTTGGCGTTGGCGACGACGCTGCCGCTGCTCGCGGTGACCGCCGATTCGAACAGTGTCCATGGCAGTATGCCGGCGAGGACGAAGATGAGGTAGGGCGTCGGTGCGACCTTGGCGTCCATGCCCATCAGCAGGCCGAAGAACACGAAGAGGATCGCGGCCATCGCGATAGGCTGGATCAGGGCCCAGCCGACGCCGAGCGCTGCTTGCTTGTAGCGGACCCGGATGTCGCGCAGTGCGAGCAGGATGAAGAGGTCGCGGTATCCCCACAGCTCGAGCAGGCCGAGCCGGCTGAGCCCGCGCGATCGGCGTATGCGGGTGACGTGTAGGTCGTGGGGTGTGGTGATTGCTGACACAGGATCGCTCCGCGCGTAAATCACCCGGCCGGTAACCGGGCTTGTTGGGTATCGACGTACGGGGGTATCGGGCCACAGACGATCGTGCCAGCGTGCTGAGGCGTGGACTTAGCGGACCTGCGCGGGCCGGAGCAGTCCGATAAGTGGTTTAGAAAGTGAATGCCGATCGCAGCAATTTAAGGTTCATTGCGCGAAGGGCGGTCACCGCGCGGATCGGCGTTCGCTGAACAATCGTCGCTGATGGGTATCGGCGCGAGGGCTTGCCGGGAGGCCGAGGCTCCTGCCGAGCCGCGAATGACCGATACTTGCGGTTTGGCAGGAGCCTCGGCCTCCCGAGATTTTTTTGTGACGATTTATTAGATCGGGCGGGCACCCAACTCGGGGGCGGGCTCGTTGCGCTGGGTCAAGATGCCCTCGGGCGGGTCGGTGTCGGCGGCCGGCTTGTTGGTCGGCTTGGGCTTTTCGGGTTTGTCGAAGGCGTAGAGGCTTTCTTTGTGCTTCGCGAGTTCGCGGTCCTGCTTGGCGCGTTCTTTTTCTTCGCGTTTGGCGCGTTTGGCGACGCGTTTGGCCTCGCGCGCGGCCTCGTCGGTGACCGGGACGCTCTTGGTCGCCAGCAGGCCCGTGGCCAAGACCCCGACCAGCGCGGTCATGGGCAGACGCAGCACCTCGGTCGGTGGCAGTGTGGTGAACGCGATCGCGGCGAGCGGGAGTGCGAGCAGCAGCGTCTCCGCGAACCGTCGGCGCGCGAGCATGACGCCTGTCGAGACCGCGGCCATGCCCGCCAGCGCCGCATTGAGTAGCAGCCAGCCGTCGGCCAGCGTGTCGGCCACGATGTCACGGTCTTTGTTGGCCGAGGGCTGCGGGCTGTAGTTGATCTTCAGCCGGCCCGCGTCGCCGAGTGGCAGGTGCATCGCTTCGCCCAGTTGCAGGAACGACGTGCCGGTCATGGTGACAAGCAGTTGGTCCATCGGGCCGGGCGTGTTGGCGGCCGGCGATGGCGTGCTGCGTTCGGTGAGGATGGCGCTTGCGTCGTGGCCAAGATAAGCCGTTCGGTACGCCGCGGCGGGCGCGAGCGCCAGGATCAAGACAAGCAGGCCCGCCCCGATCGCCTTGGAGGCCCCGGCTTGCCTGGACAGCTTCCATGCCACCGGCCCGGCTAACGCTCCGGCCAGCCAGCACAACGGGGCGGCCAACCCGGCGAGCCCGAGCGTGATGCCGCCTGCCCACGCCATGAGCGAACCGCGCTTCTCCATGGTGCACAGCAGTGCCAGGCCGAGGGTGACTAGGCCCAGGGCGACGGCCGAGTGGTTGTAGCTGTTGGCGGCGGTGAGCACGCCAGGGTGGACGGCGATGATGGCCGCGGCGACGATCCCGGTAGTGGGCCGGCCCGTCAGTGCGCATCCGATGATGTAGGCCGCCGGCACCGCGATGAGTGTCATCAGCGAGCCGACGGCAACCAACAGCCACGCGGGCACGCCGACGGAACCGATGCCCAGTGCCATGAGGTCAACGAGTGGGTACGCGCTGGTCGAGCCCCCCGTGAGGACCTCGCTGCCGCTGCGCTCTGCATGCTCAACAAGTACTGGGTCGATGCCTTGCAGCGGGCCGAGCAGGCCGAGGACGAGCCGCAGCAGCGCGCCCGCGATCAGCAGCACGAGCAGTATCGCGAGGTTGTCGACTTGTTGGTCCGCGTCGGCGTCCGGTTTGGCGGGCTGCTCTGAACTTAAGCCGGGCCGGCCAAGCGGCGCTTCACCTTCGGCGGCCATCGGCAGGCGCTGCGGCGCGTCCTCCGCTTCGGGCTTGGGGCCGTTGTTGCAGGGCTCGGGGATGGATGACAGAGAATGCATCGTGGCGTCTGGTGGTTGCTTAAGTTGAGGAAGCCCTTGTTTTATCGGCAGCCGTTTGACCGGGATGAACCCCCTACCAAAGCTGGTTGATGTAAAACGCGGAGCCGGGTAGGCGGTCCGGTTTGTAGCGGTTATCAGCGATGGTTTGATGTGTTTAGCTTCGTGATAAGGCGTCAGGACCTGTCATGGAAGTGCGCGGGCTCTAGGCGTAGGGCGGGTCCGTACCCCCGTTTCGGGTGTTTCTCGTAAACCGATCTGCCATCAAAGGGCTAGAGCGGACTAGTGCTTGATGCCAAGGCCTTCGAAAACGGCATCACAGGTGAAGTCCCTAATCGGATTGTTCGATAAAACAGTAAGTGAGTCGGGATGCTTATGGGCGTCGATTTGAAGGACCGCCAGATTTATCGTTTACCCTCAGTGCCGTGCACTGTGCTCGTGGAGTGTCTGCATTGACCATGCAACCTAGTCAAGACAAGCCAAAGATTTCACTCGATCAGGTTCTGTCGCACGGTTCGGTACCGACGCTGCCGGTCGTTGCGCTGCAGCTGCTTGAGATGACCAGCAACCCGGATGTTGCGCTCAAAGAAATCTCTGAGCTGATCCAGAGCGATCCTGGCCTCGCCTCGAAAGTACTGAAGACCGTTAACTCGAGTTTCTACGGCCTGCCCAAGCCTTGCCCATCGATCGAACGCGCGATCGTGATCCTCGGGCTCAAGGCGATCAAGTCGCTGGTGCTCGGCTTCTCCATGGTGAACCTCACCAAGGGCATGGATGACAGCCTGGACCTGAGCGATTTCTGGAAGCACACCATTCTCGCTGCGGTGGGCGCTCGGCAGATCGCTCAGACTATCGGGATGCCTGAGCCGGACGAAGTCTTCGCCGCCGCGCTGATGCAGGACATCGGCGTCCTGGCGATGCTCGCCGTGAACACCGAGCTTTATGCGCCGGTGCTCGCCGAGACGGCTAATACGCACAGCAAGCTGCTTGACCTGGAGCGTGAGCAGCTGGGCATCGATCACATCCAGGTCGGCGCCGCGATGGCCGAGAAGTGGCGCATGCCCATGCCGATCGTGTTCGGCATCCGACACCACCACGACAAGGCCCCGCCGCAGGACGAAAACGAAACGCTGATTAAGTGCATCGTCGCGGGCGAGCTCGCAACGAACGCGATAACCGAGCACCCCGCCGAGCAGGCGTTCACAGTCTTCCACTCGGCCGTGAGCGAATGGTTTGGTCAGGACGAGCAGGATATCGAAGCGCTCTTCAATCACATCCACCAGTCCAGCGGGGAGGTTGCCAAGCTTCTGGATCAGCAGATCGGCGAGGTGCCCTCGGCCCAGGAGTTGATGAACCGTGCCAGCGAACGGCTGTTCGAGACGCAGCTTCAGACGCAGCGCGAAGCCGACCAGGCCAAGCACGACGCGATGACCGATGGCCTGACCGGTGTCCCCAACCGGGCCCACTATGATCAGGTCATCGTCGACGCCTTGGCCGACGCGTTCTCGAACCAGCAGCCCATCGCGGTCCTGTTCAGCGATGCGGACAAATTCAAGTTTGTTAACGACACCTACGGCCACCCCTGCGGCGACGCGGTGCTTGTCGAGCTGGCCAAACGTGTCAGCGAAACGGTTGGCGAGCGTGGCACGGTGTGTCGTTATGGCGGCGAGGAGTTCGTCGTTGTGCTGCCCGGCCTGGACACCCAGGCGGGTGCGGCGGTCGGCGAGGAGATCCGCAAGAACATCGCGGACACCCCCTTTGACATGGCGGGCGTGGCCGGTGCGCCGGATGAACCGCTGCCACGCACGGTGAGTGTCGGCGTCGCGTCCTGGAAGCCCGGCGACGAGCAGCCCACCGCCGAGCAACTGACCCAACGCGCCGATAAGGCGGTCTACACCGCCAAGGAGTCGGGGCGTAACAACGTCAAGTCCTGGGGGGTGGATGCCGGCCGTCGCGCTTCGGACCGACGCGCCGACGAGGCGGCGGCCCTGGGCATTAGCCTCGACGCGGTGCCCTCGGGCGGCCGCACGCAGATCCTTCTGATCGAAGACGACCCTTTAGCCGCAAGGCTCATTCAGAGCATGCTGGAGAAGCAGCCCGGCGTCAGCGTGGAACTCAAAACCGACGGGCGGGCTGCGGTCGAGTATATGCGCGATTGCCAGGCTCCTGGCCGGAGCAACCCCGACCTGATCATCAGCGATATCAATATCCCCGGCTACAACGGCCTGCAGATCATCCGGGCGCTGCGATCGAACGTGAAGTTCCAGCAGATCCCGATTGTTGTGGTCACCGCGACACTGGACGACGCGATTGGGCAGTCCTGCCTCGACGCGGGCGCCAACAGTATCTACAACAAGCTCGAGATCAGCGCGGACCTGAAGAACTGGTGCAGTGAACTGATCCGATCGATGTCCACAGCGGCCTGAGGCATGAAGCGACGCACCGTGATCCTGTCGGACACGCACCTGGCGGGCAACGGCCAGGGGGCCGGCTCGGCCGACGCGCTGCGGCCGCTGTGGCAAGGCGCTAACGAACTGATCCTCAACGGTGACACCGCCGAGCTGTCTCACCCGACGCTCCGGGCCTCGGCGGCACGCGAGGTCATGCGTATCCAGGACCTTTGCGAAGAGGACGGCGTGCGCCTGACCTTCCTCTCGGGCAACCACGACCCGCTCATCACCGACCGCCGCTTCCTTCGGCTGTGCGGCGGCGAGGTGTTCCTGACGCACGGCGACATGCTGCACCCGTCGATCTCGCCCTGGACGTCCTACGCCAAGCAGCTCCGCGAGCTGCACGAGGGCGCGTTGTCGCAATTGGAGCTGATGGATCGGGCGCAGCTTGATCAGCAGGCCATGGCCGCGGCGCACGCCTCGCACATCAAGTGGGACCACCTGGCCGAGCACGACCAGCCGAAGCTCGGCAGGCTCGCTAAGGGAGTCGATCAGGCCCGGAAGGTTGCTAAGGTCCTGTGGTTCTGGCACCGCCTGCCCAAGCTCGCCGCTGCTTTTGCCGCGCGCTACGCGCCCGAGTCACGCTTCTTCATCTTCGGCCACATCCACCGCGCCGGCGTCTGGCAGTTCGGCCATCAAACCATCATCAACACCGGCTCGTATCACTGCCCGCGTCGGCCGCACGCGATCGTGCTTAACGATCAGACCCTGACGATGCATCGTGTCCACTACGACGCGGAGAGCGGCCACCGATTGATCGAGCAGCCAAGATTCACCGCGACGCTTGAGCATACTCAAACGCTTGCGCCGGATGAGCAGCCGGTGGTCAAGCGTGGGCGCACGGACGCGGCTTAGAGCATCTTGCCTCTTTTCTGGCATGGCTCTGGCTCCTTTTACTTCTAGGGAGAAGGCGGGGGATGAGGGTCGGGCGTGAAGCAGGCCGCGGCTTGTTCTGTATTTCATTGTGAACACGACGCCCGACCCTCACCCCAACCCTCTGCCCTGAAAGGGAGAGGGAGCCAAGGCATCGGGTCAACAAGGGTGCAAGATGTTCTAGCATTTTGTAGGAGGCCGTGTGGCCGGGGATAAACAAGGCGAAGCCCGGAACAGATCGCTTTTAATAGCATAAGGGTGGTTCGTCCCGGGGGGTGGGCAAGCCTTCAACCGGGCCGGCCTGTCTTACACGAGCGTTCGTTCGGCCTGACAAGCGGGCCGGCTAACACGGGCGCCAACCACAAATCCGCCGATTGCCGAACCAGTTGAAGCTCGATCTGTATCGACTCGGTTTTCATCGCCAGCACGATGCGGTGTGCTGTCCATAGCTTGGCATCGCATGTCCCGCTGGCCAGCCGTCGGACTCGGCCGCGGTTGCCGGGGACCGGGCCCTGGTAGGTGAGGTAGTTTCGGCGGTGGGGGGTGATGGCGGTGAGTTCCAGGCGTCGTCGTTGTGGCCAGTCCTGGGGCGGGGGGGCGACGCGCGCGGTCCACAGCCGGGCGTCGGGGGCCTTGGGGTCGGGCCGTGTCGGGTCCTCGATGAGCCAGTCGTGGTGGACGCCGTCGGCGGTGGTGTGCTCGAGGATGGCGGTGCGTAGGGCGTGCATATCGGGCGTTGGCGTGCGGGACGGGCGTATCGGGGTAGGTGTGGAGGTTGTGGCCTTGGCTTGCCGATCATATCCTCATGGTTTGACGCTGTCGCTGCGCAAGTGTGGCGGGTGACTTACGATCGATCGAGAGGCTAGTGATGACGACGCGAAAGATGACCGTGCTGCTGGGCTTGTTTGCGCTGTGCCTGACCACGGGCTGCTACAACCCGGCGGTGGAGAAGTTCCACAGCCGAAAGGCGATGGACGCCGGCGACTACCACACCGCCGAGCAGAAGCTCATCGGCGTGGTCGACAACGACCCGTCGGACTGGGAGGGCCACTACCTGCTGGGCCTGGCCTACCTCGGGCAGGGCCGCCCGGTCGAGGCGCAGTCCCAGCTCGAGCTGGCGCTTGCGGTGAAGGACCGCAGCGCGACGCAGACGCCCAAGATCCTCGACGCCCTGGCCCGGTCGCTGGAGCAGCAGCAGCTCTACGACCAGCTCTACGCGTTCCTTGATGCGCAGATCGAGCGTTACGAGGGCTGGGAAGACTACGCCCGCAAGGCCCGTTTCCTCGCCAAGGCCAACGACATCGACGGCGCCGTGCTCGCCTATCGGCAGGCGGCCTACTTCTCGCGCAACGAGACCGAGGCTATTTATATCGAGCTCGCCGAGTTCTACGAGGGCCTGGGCGACTACCCCAAGGCCGTGCAGGCGCTCAAGTGGGCGTACTACATCAACGACGAGAACCCGAGTATCCCCGACCGCTTCCGTAAGCTCGGCGTGGTGCCCGGCCCGACGCTCAAGGAAGCCCCGCCACAGCCGGAGTACGCCGGTGCGAGTCTCTTTGGCATCCGGATCGGCGACTGACAGGCGGAGGTACAATCCGCATCATGAATATCCTTATTTGCGGCGCGGGCGAGGTGGGCCGGCACTCGGCCGAGGTCCTCGCTGCTTCGGGCCACAGCATCACGATTCTTGACCAGTCGCCGGCGCGCCTCGCGGAGATCGACGAGGCGATGGACGTGCGCTCGATGCTGGGCGACTGCTCCCAGGCCGAGGTGCTCATCAAGGCCGGTGTCGATAAGGCCGACCTGATCATCGCCGCGACGAACAACGACGAGGTCAATCTGTTGTCGACCTCGGTTGCCAAGGGCGTGGGCTGCAAGACCGCGATCGCGCGGGTCCACCGCTCGGGTTTTTATGAAGACCGCGGGCTGAACTACGCCAAGCACCTGGGCATCGACCACCTGGTCTGCCCGGAGTACGCGACGGCCCGGGCGATCGCCGCGGCGCTGCGCAGCCCCGGGGCGCTGGCGGTCGAGAACTTTGCGCAGGGCATGATCGAGATGCAGCGGATCGTGGTGAGCGAGTCGAGCAAGGCGGTGGGCGTCGCCTTGCGCGATTTCAAGGCCCCGGGCACCTCGCTGATCGCGTGTGTCGAGCGGCCGGACCGGTCGTTCGTGCCCAAGGCCGAGACGGTGATCAAGGAGGGCGACCTGCTGACGCTCATCGGCGAGGCGAAGGGCATCGAGCAGACCAGCAAGTTCTACAACCCCGAGCACGCCGGCCGCCGGCGGATCATGGTGATGGGCGGCTCGACGCAGAGCGTCTGGCTCAGCCGGGAGCTGAGGCGTGTCGGCGCGTCGGTCCGCCAGTTCATCGCGGACGAGGACCGGGCGATCGAGCTGGCCGAGAAGCTCGACGGCGTCACGGTCATCAACGCCGACGTGATCAACTCGGACATCCTTCAGGAAGAGCGCGTGGACCAGACGGACGCGTTTGTCGCGGCGACGGACGACGAAGAGACGAACATCCTCGGCGCGGCGCTGGCCAAGACGCGGGGCGCGACGACGGCGGTCGCGGTGATGCAGCGGCCGACGTACCTGCACCTCTTGGAGCACATCGGGATTGATCGCGCGTTCAGCCCGCGCGCGACGGCGGTCAACGAGATCCTCCGCCTGCTGGACACCCGGCCGCTTCGGCGCCTGGCGACGCTGTCGCGCGGGGTCGCCGAGCTGTACGAGATGCACCTGGGCGATGAGCTATCGAAGGGCGTAGCGGACAAGCCGCTCTTTGAGATCGAGTTCCCGCCGCACTGCCTGGTCGCGGCGATCAGCCGGGGCGACCGCGTCTACGTCCCCGGCGCGCAGGACAAGTTCGAGCCCGGCGACGTCGCGATCATCCTCGGCCCCGACGCGGTCGAGAAGAAGCTCAACAAGCTCTTCGGGCACAAACACGACAAGAAGGCTCCGATCGCGGCGGATGTGTAGGGTTGAGGGCGTAGCCGATTCCTTTCCTGCACCCTACGCCCCGCACCCTTAGCCCTGCTAATCTATTGCCGCTCTGGCTCCTTCTCCCTTTTAGGGAGAAGGCGGGGGATGAGGGTCGGGCGTGAAGCTGACCAAGGCAGGTTCGGTACTTCTTTGTGAATCTTTCGCTGGACCCTCACCCCAACCCTCTCCCTAAAAAGGAGAAAGAGCAAAGCCACCGGACCCCGCTCGCATGAACTACCGCTTCGTTGCACGACAACTCGGCCTGCTGCTGGTGGTGATGAGCGTGGCGTTGGCCGCGACGATGATCTACGAGTTGATTTTGGTCTGGGGTGGCGAGGCCGACGCCGGCGAGGCGATGGCCGCCCGCGCGCTGGGCATCTCCACATCGCTCGGCGCGATCCTCGGCGGGACGATCTGGTTCTTCACCCGCAAGCACGACCAGGACTGGGCACTGGCAAGGCGCGAGGCGATGCTGCTGGTGGCGACGAGTTGGGTGATCGGCGCGGCGCTGGCGGCGCTGCCGTTCCTGCTCTGGGCACACCTGGGCAGCTCACACGCCGACCACCCGTTCCGCACATTCACCGCCTGCTACTTCGAGGCGATGTCCGGGCTGAGCACGACCGGCGCGACCGTGCTCGGCGGGGAGCACAGCAAGATCGCCGACCTGCCCAAGGGCCTGCTGCTCTGGCGCTCGCTGACGCACTGGCTCGGCGGGCTGGGCATCGTCGTCCTCTTCGTCGCGGTGCTGCCGATGGTCGGCACGGCCGGCAAGAAGATGTTCTCTGTTGAATCGACCGCGGACAAGGGCGGCGTCCGGCCGCGCATCACCGAGACGGCACGCGTCCTCTGGCTGATCTACCTCGGGCTGACGGTCCTGTGCATCATGCTGCTCAAGGCGACCGGCAAGATGGGCTGGTTCGATTCGGTCAACCACGCTTTTTCCGTTATGGGCACCGGCGGGCTGAGCACCAACGACGCGAGCATCGGCGGGTTCGACTCGGTCGCTGTCGACCTCATCCTCACGGCCTTCATGATCCTGGCCGGCGTGAACTTCGTCGTCTACTTCCACCTGGTCCAGCGGCGCTGGCGGTCGGTGCTGGACGATGTGGAGCTGCGGATCTACCTCGCGCTGAAGATCCTGGTTACCGTGGTCATCGCCCTGAACCTGCTCAACGTCGGCTACAAGACGACCGCCGGCGCGGATGTCGAGGGGGGCTTCTTCACGATGCTGCGCTACGCGTCGTTCCAGACCGCGTCGCTGCAGACGGGCACGGGGTTCTGCACGGCGGACTACGACGCCTGGCCGATGATGAGCGTCACGCTGCTCATGGGCCTGATGCTCATCGGCGGGTGCGGCGGGTCGACGGCGGGGGGTTTTAAGGTCTTCCGCTTCTGGGTCCTGCTTAAGGTGTTGTTCGCCGCGCTGGAGCGCGCGTTTCGGCCCAACGTGGTCCGGCCGATCAAGGTCGGCAAGACCACGATCGAGGACGACACCAAGCTCTCGTGCCTGGTCTATTTTGCGATGATGATCCTGCTCACGGCGCTGGGCACGACGCTCACGCTGTTGTTCGAAGAGCCCAACGGCATCGACGTCCAGACCGCGGCGAGCGCGAGCTACGCGTCTTTGTGCAACGTCGGCCCGGGGCTGCACGGCGTTGGCGCGACGCGGAACTATGGCTGGATGCAGCCGGCCACGCTCTGGGTCCAGAGCGCGCTGATGTGCCTGGGCCGGCTGGAGGTCTACGCGCTGCTGGTCCTTCTGGTGCCGCGTTTCTGGCGCGGGGATTGACCGTTAGCCGGCTCGCTTGTCGGGCCGATCGTCGGTGTCATCGCGATCGGCGGGACGAGCCCGCCGGCTAACGCGGGTTCTTAGCGGTGTTGACGGCCTTATTGACGCGCCCAGCGTGTTCCGGGATGCTATGGACCCGGATGAGTAGATCGAGCAACCATTGACTGAGGGTTATCCATGATCGTTGTGAACACAGAAGAAGTGCCCGGCCGGCAGATCACGCAGGTCCTCGGGCTGGTGCAGGGCAATACCATCCGTGCCAAGCACGCGGGCCGTGACATCATGGCGGGGTTCAAGAACCTCGTCGGCGGCGAGCTCAAGGGCTACACCGAGCTGCTGACCGAGTCGCGCCGCCAGGCCACCGAGCGCATGATGCAGCAGGCCCAGCAGCTCGGCGCCGACGCCGTCGTCAACGTCCGCTTCACCACCAGCGCGATCACCGGCGGCGCCGCGGAGCTCTACGCCTACGGCACCGCGGTCAAGCTCGGCTAAGCAACCGAAAGGAGACCCGCTATGGGATTGGTTATTGCACTTGTCTTGACCGTGCTGTTCCTGGTCGGCGGTTTGTTGTTTGGCCGGATGAACGACCGCAAACACCTCGCCTCGATCGCCAGGCGCGAGGAGCGCTACCGCGATATCCGCCTGGACAACCGCAAGCGCGTGGACATGCCCGAGGACGTCGAGGTCTGCGCGCTGGTCATCGGCCAGTACGTTTCCGCGTCGGACTACTTCAAGGCCTTCGCGACCAGGCTCCGCGCACTGGTCGGCGGCGAGATGAACTCGATGATCACGCTCATGGAGCGCGCCCGGCGCGAGGCGGTGCTGCGCATGGTCGAGAGCGCGCTCAAGCACGGCGCGACCGAGGTGTGGAACATCCGCTTTGAGACCTCCAACATCTCGCAGATGAACGGCAAGCGCGGGGCCGCGCAGGTCGAGATCATCGCCTACGGCACCGCGATCAAACGCAAAGCCGTCGCCTAAGCGGCACCCCAACGGACCCCCGATGGCACGAGAAGACCACGGCATCGAGCACGAGCCGGCGCTCAACCTCGCCTTCGATCAAGAAGTCGACGCGTCCGAAGCCAAGGCCGCGCACATCCTCGCCAAGCAGCGCCCGCGCGACGCTAAGCAGGCCCACGAGCACTCGGTCCACGACGAGCTCGCCTACCTGCCTGACGACCTGGACCGGCCGACGCTGATCGACCGCGACTTCTCCTGCAACGCCTGCGGCTACAACCTGCGCGGCCTTGTGCTCGGCCAGCCCTGCCCCGAGTGCAACCACGTGCAGTACGAGCGTCCCTCGCGGACCGACCGCGAGGGCTACGCGCACTGGCTGGCCGGCCGACTCCGAGCGACATCGCAGACCAAGTCCTGGGTGATCGTCTTCGTCGTCGCGTTTCTCAGCGGCCTGTGGTCCGTCTTCGGCGCGTTCTGGAACGCGGGTGTCGGCGGGCTCAGCAATTTCTTCGCGCTCGCCGTCTGGGGTCCGGCCGTGGAGGAGGTGATGAAGATCGCGCTCATCGCCGTGATCATCGAGCGGGCGCCCTATCTCTTTGCCAACCGTATGCAGATCATCGTCGCCGCGATCGGCGCGGGGCTGATGTTCGCCATCATCGAGAACTTCCTGTACCTCTTCGTCTACATCCCGGACCCGCCGGCCTGGCTGGTGGTTTGGCGGTGGACGGTCTGCGTCGCGCTGCACGTGGGCTGCACCCTCGTCGCCGGCATGGGGGCGGCCAAGGTCTGGCACACGCAGGTCACGCAGATGCGCCGCCTGCCGATCCCCGTGGACATGCGCTACCTCGTCGCCGCGATCCTGATCCACGGCGTCTACAACGGCACGGTCACACTCCTGGAGCTCTCAGGCGCGTTCTGAGGCTCCCTTACCTTAGCCGCCGTGTAACACGCGGGGGTCGAGTGCTCGAAAACCGATTGTGACAACACGCGCCCGCCGATGAGACGCATTATCCGAATCGACCCCCGTGCGTTGCCCGGCGGCTATCAGAAAAGGGCATGTGTCATCGGGGAGTTGATGCGTATAATGCCGTCATGCCCATCGACGAAGCGGACATCATCAACGTCGACCAGAAGCCGCTCAACGCGGCCGAGGCGTTCTACCTGCCCGAGGTGTTCAAGGGCCTGGGCACGACGCTCAAGCACATGGCCGGCTCCGTCGGCAAGTGGGCCGGCGGCGGCAAGAAGCTGCACACGATGGAGTACCCCGAAGAACGCCGCGAGCACATCCCCATCGAGGACGGCGGCCTCTACGCCGGCAACTTCCGCGGCGTCCACCGCCTGAACCGCGACGAGGACGGCCGGGTCCGCTGCGTCGCCTGCATGATGTGCGCGACCGCCTGCCCCGCCAACTGCATCCACATCGAGGGCAAGGAGTCGCCCTGGGACGACCGCGAGAAGTACCCGATCAAGTTCGACCTCGACGAGCTCCGCTGCATCTACTGCGGCATGTGCGAAGAGGCCTGCCCGGTCGACGCGATCGAGCTGACCCCGATGTACGACGTCGTGGGCATGTCCCGGCAGGAGATGATCTTCGACAAAGAAAAACTCCTGAGCGTCTACGACGCGACGATCGATCAGAAGCCGATGTGA